>DGOT01000271.1 GCA_002389465.1 Bacteroidales bacterium UBA4459
AGATTCTCAATACCGTTAACAGCCTGAATTATTCCTTCCTGCCCTTTCATAATTATTCTGATTTTATCATTTTGACGGCTTTCCGTTTCTGCCATAACCTGACGACAGGCTCCGCATGGCGTAACAGGCGATCTGGTAATAAAATGCTCAGCCGCTGCCGTAATAGCGATGGCTTTCACCTTCAAATCAGGATATACTGACTGGGCATGAAAAAGAGCTACTCTCTCGGCACATAAACCCGATGGATAAGCGGCGTTCTCCTGATTACTCCCCTTAATTACTTCGCCGTTTTCAAGCAATACGGCTGCTCCAACGTAGAATTCTGAATATGGGGCATAAGAACTGGTCAATGCCTGCTGCGCATGTGTTAACAGGCTGACATCTATTTCTTTCAGCGACTTTATATCGTTGTATTCCTCAATCTGAATTTGTATTTTTCTGATGTTCATTTCATGGTGATTTATAGCTAAATTAAAAAAAATAAGCCAACCGCCTAAATTACATTCTTCCGCTCCTTTCCAAACAAAAGGAAAGAGTAAAAAAATGCAAACAATGTTGCCCCTGCCTGTGTCTCGATTGTATCATCCGAAAACATGGAAATAATGATAATGATGAAAAAAGTAACAAAAAAGTAATCATGAAAACCCTGTATTTTTGCCGGAGGATAGACCAGGGCAAAGATAAAAAGCAAAAACCCAAACACCCCAAAGGTGATGAATATAGAAAGAAATTGATTGTGTGCATGAAACATAAACTCCTTTCTGAGCTCAGAGCCCATCTCTGTATACTGATTGATAAGCATGTTCTCAATATCACCCGTACCTACACCGGTCCAGAAATTATCCTGAATAAGTTTAATTGCTGCCTTCGAATACTCAATGCGCTGCATAACCGAACTGCCGCTGGGGTCACCTGTTTTCTTGTAAACATAGTATCCCATTATTATTTTGAGTATGCGTGTACGCAAACCGGGGTTTTTAACGTAGTTGTAATTGGCGACACCTTTTTCCACCATCCTGACGTCCCATTCTGCTAACGCATTCACGCCTTCTCTATCCTTTCTCAAGTCTTTGGAAGTCAGGTAGCGGATCAGGGTTTCCTTAATGCTTTCACCCCCATCCGTCCTGCCATTATATATATATGTACTGCGGTTATTCCAAGCTTCTTTCATCTCTTTTTCACACAGATACAAACCTACATACCGGCCATCTTCCACTCCACGAACTACCGTGTCATGCACGTAAGGATTTCCAAGGCTGGTGTATGTATCCAGTTCACTAAAAACAATAGTGGATGGGGTTTTTGCCGAATGCACCACATGCTGTACGTAAAATAATATCGAAACCGGAATTCCGACAGCCAGAATTATAAATACCAGTTTGACGACTAATTTCTGTGTGCGGAAAAGCAAAATAACTGAATACAAAACCGAAATAATGAGTATTATCCACAGACTTGTCAGTGCTTCCATAAGGATGAGAAATACAAGAAACCAAGCCAGCACAATTTCAAAAAATATTTTATGCCATCGTTTAAATTTTTTGTCATAAACGATAAAATAAATCAGAGTAAACAAGGAGAAAGTTATATTCAATCCAAACCTGATGGGCGATATAAACGGAGACACTTCTCTGATATCTACAAAGTTTCCTTTAAGCACAAGTGAAAAACTGATCAGAGAACCAACAAGTGAGGCTGCAATATAAAACAGCATCATGATCCTGAATCGTTTATACCCGATCTTTTCCATCGTTGATAGCACAATAGGAAAGAGCAACAAGGGTAGTTTTACCCTCAGGTCTTTCAATGCATAGTGTATATCAGTTGTGTAGAATAACCCGATAAGATGTATCAGATATATCAGGGATAGAACAAACGCCGGCTTGTTTTTAAAAAAAGCAGCCATCTTATCCGTGAAATTATGATAGGCAAGAGACCCCAGGTAAGTTCCCAGATTGATAATGCCTTTGAAAGCACCGCCAAGTTTAAAAAACCTGTAAGTAATGCGGAATGAAAAGCCAGCCCATAACCACAATCCCAACAACATAAATTCCGAAACGCTCATCGCAAACTTGGAAAGCGGCAGGCTTATAGCAACAAGTGTCAATACAATGAAGTAAGTGAGCGAGTGAATATTTGTGCTGGATTTTATCATGTAATCAGATTACCCGAACTTATTACTTTTCACAGTCGTCTTTTTGATGCGAGCCATTGAGAATGGAAGAGTATAATTCATTGTCGGACAGAACCCCGATAGCTTTTTCAACTATGGCATTATTCTTTATGGTGGCAATAATTCTTCCTTGCTGATAATAGTACCGACTTATTATCTCAAGCAGTAATAACTCTTTGATCCCGATTTTGAATTTCTCAATGTCATTTTTCTTCTCCTCTTTAACGAGCGAGTCAAGCGTTTCAAGTTGCGCATTCAGCACAGATAAATAGCTTTCCCTTTTGGCACTTTCTTTCAGGCTCTCAATCAATGATTCAGTCTCCGTACTGTAATCAAAATCCTGCTCTGTAACGAACTTCTTAAAGTCGGCAAACACAGAATCCGTTATCTCAAAACTTTCAGGGCCAGCGATTGTATCATGATCAGAAACAAACTTATTGGCATAATTAAAAATGTAATTGTTGGCATATAATTCGGCCGTTATCTGATCAAATGAATCCGGTTCCAGGCATATATCAGGTACGATCCCTCCACCATCCCGGACTGTTCTTCCACCCTTGGTTTTAAAGGTTGAAATTAGTGAGTCGGGCACTTGTACATCTTTACCGTTTCCATTATCATTAAAGTAATCGATTGCCTGAATACAACGTCCGCTGGGGATATAGTATTTGGCCACAGTAATTTTTATCTTTGAATTGTAGGGTAACGGCACAACGTGTTGCACGAGGCCTTTTCCAAAAGTTCTTTCCCCGATGATCACACCTCTGTCCAAATCCTGAATAGCTCCTGCTACAATTTCGGAAGCAGAAGCGCTGTTGTTGTCCACAAGAACCGCTAAGGGAATTTTCGGATCAATCGCATTGTTCCTTGTACGATGCACATGAACGTTCTCACTTAATTTTCCTTTTGTGGTAACTATTGTCTGCCCTTTGGGCACCCATATATTGGCAATGTCAACCGCTTCGCTTAAAAGTCCGCCACCGTTGCGTCTCAGGTCAAGAATAACCCCTTTCAGGTCGTTTTCCTGTTTCAATTCGACAAATGCTTTTTTAACGTCGGCAGCCGCATTGGGATTAAACTGCATTAAGAAAATATATCCTATTCCGTTATCCAGCATTCCGTAATACGGGATGTTGGGGAATTTTACTTTCTCACGAGCAATCTCCACTTCATTTTGAGCGGTATCACCGTAACTTTCAATGGTTAGAACCAGTTTTGTGCCCGGAATTCCTTTCAGTTTTTCGCTCACTTCGGAAGTGTTTTTCCCTTTAGCATCTTCGCCATCAATAGCTAATATTTTATCTCCTGCTTTCAGACCCGACTTCTGTGCCGGAAAATCTTCGTAAGGTTCCGTGATCACTACATAATCACCCTGTTTCTGAATAAGTGCCCCAATGCCTCCGTATTCACCTTTGGTCATCAGTTCAAAGTCCTCCAACTGTGATTCAGGCACGTAAACGGTGTACGGGTCCAGTTTTTTCAGCATGGCATCAATAGCTGTTTTGTTCAAGTCGCCTGGATTTATATCGTCCGCGTAGTTTAAATTGAGTTGCCTCAGAATGTCCACATAGATTTCAATATTCTTCGAAAGTTCGAAATTATTTTTATCCTGTGCCTGAAGGTTCATGGAAAAAATGAATGCCAACAACGGAAAAATCAGAAATATATAAGTTTTTTGTTTCATCATTTTATACAAATTATGTTACGGAACAGGGTCATAACCACTGCCTCCCCAAGGATTACAGGAGGCAACACGCTTAACAGCCAGCCAGCCGCCTTTGAACGGCCCGTGTTTTTTTATGGCTTCCACACTGTAAACCGAGCAGGTTGGTGTGTACCTGCATGAACGCCCTAGAAACGGCGAAAGCGTGTATTGGTAAATACGTATCAGAAAAATAAAAAAATTACCCAGAAGATTTTTCATCCCGTTCAATTAAGCGCTGCAAAATTAGAATTAATTTCCGTTCCGTTTCCTCATAGGGAAGAATAGTTGCCCCGCTATAAATCAACCCCAACAACAGGTTTTTATTACTTTTCAGTAACTGATTGTTCACTAACGATTTGTTTTTTCTGAAAGCTTCCCTTACTCGTCTTTTTATCCGGTTACGTTCTACGGCTTTTCTGAATTTCTTTTTAGAAACCGTAATCAGTACTTTCGTTTGTTTTTCATCCCCGTTTTCGAATAAATATAATACCTTAAACGGGTATACAAAGAACGACTGCCCTGTATGAAACAGCCGGTCAATCTGTCTTTTACTTTTCAAACGTTCTGTATGTGATAACGTATGTTGCAAGTTTATATAAATAAAGCCCGGATTAATGAAACGAGTAAGTCAACTCCAAAGTAATGCCGTAGTCGCTTTTTGATAATGCATCCCCGGAAGGCTTACTGTCAAAATTGTAATAATACTTCACTCCTATTTTAAAGTCATTGTTAATTATACCAACTTTAGGATTTAAGTTAATCACCACACGGTTCCTGCCCCAATTCGTCAAATATGGTATATAGCTAACATCAGCATCAACCCACACCTTTGGCCTTTTATACCTGTAAACCTTCCATACGACACCCACAATTCCTGCTATGTCGTTGGAGATACCCGAATCATCATATTGCGTTTCCCGCGAAAAACTCAATCCGCCACCTAAAAACAACCTGTTCCAGTTGTTGTAAACTATATCGTAAATACCTATGGGATTCAGGTTCAGCCTGAGTTTCGTGCCCAACTCTGAATTCTGGCTAGCCCCTATACTTGTTTCAAATGACCATTTCCCTTTTATCAATCGTTGCCATGCAAGCGAAACGTCAGATTTACTGGCGCTAAGCGTGTCTCCCTGAAAGGTGTTGTTATCATCCCAGGAAAGCTTAAAAAGTGTTTTTTTCTTGCGGGAATTAAGGTTGCCTGAGAAACTGATTGTTCCTACCTTACTGCTTTTGGAATAGTTAGCTCCCAAACTGAAATTTCCGCTGCTACGCATCCAGAAGTTTTTCTTGATAGGGTATATTTCAACAATATCGGCAACTCTTACGCGTTGTCTTCCGTTAGTAAATATGATGTTTACCTCACGGGCAATACCTGAAGTGTCAAATGAACCAAAATAGATGAAACCGTTGTTCATTTTAATTTCGAACATTTTTTTCGAACTCATGGTTTTCACTTTCACTTCTTCCACACTGATCGTGCCCATGCCGTCCATTTTCCATGTGATTACACCGTACACCATCTTTTTTAACTCCCCGGTAAGCACATCTCCGTTGATGTGCACAATCGTGTCCGTTTTCTGACTGAAAACTTTTGACGCAGACAGGAAAACAATACTTGAAATCAGTAGAATGGCAATATGTAGGGTACGTATTTTCAAGTAGAACATCAATTATTTTGAATACGTAAAACTATTCATTTATTCAAAACAACAAGATAAAATCATGATTCGAGCGCAGGAGACTACTTATTGTTACCGTTTTTCTTATTTTCTCTGGCCAGTTTTATAAGATATTGCTCAATAGCCATGGCCATGGAAGGCGCTGACTTTGTTGGTGCCGGTATATCAAGTCTTAAACCCTCTTCTTTCACGGCCTTTGCAGTTGCCGGTCCAAAGGCCGCAATCAGGCTGTTGTTTTGCTGGTAATCAGGAAAATTCTTTAATAACGATTTGACACCGGCCGGGCTGAAAAATATGACTACATCATAATTACTCATTTCAAGATTTGATAGATTACTGGCAACCGTTTTATAAATAATAGCTTGCGTATAATCAACCTTCTCTTCGTTCAGCATGCCAAACATCGACTGCTTATGAATATCTGATGACGGGACGAGAAATTTCTCTTCTTTATGTTTTTTCAACACCTCCATCAGGTCGGCAAAATTCTGCTTTCCGTAAAAAATCTTTCTTTTCCGATATTGTACATATTTCTGTAAATAATAGGCCGTCGATTCAGAAATGCAGAAGTACTTGGTCGAATCAGGAATTTCGTGTCTTAATTCTTTAGCAATTCTGAAGAAATGATCTACCGCATGGCGGCTGGTTAAAATTACGGCGGTATGCCCCTGTAATGAACCTTTGGCCTGCCTGAACTCTTTTGCTGTTACCGGCTCAATCTTAATAAATTTATGGAAATCTATTTTCAGATTAAACTTTTTGCATAAATCACCGTATGGTGACTTCTCCAAATCTATCGGTTTTGGCTGAGATACCAGAATGTTTTTTACCTTCAATTTTACAATCGTTTTGTTTAAAAACACTTATTCCCAATACTTTACATGAAGATTTTTAGTAAGATCATCATGGGTATTATTTCGAGCGTGCAAAGGTACAAAATTAAATGGAACGTATTGAAATGGGTGCTGTTAATTCCAATGGCTATGGTCTGTATCCATCTGTACATAAATATAATGGCTACAATAAACAGAATAAAATATAATATATTGTTTCCCGGTACGATCATCAACATAAACAACAAAGGAAGAAGGAGTACGCCGGAAGCATTATATGAGTTTAGGTAAATAATCTGTTGCTTTTTTGCCATCTCCGTTGTTTTGAATACTACGCCTGACAACCGGATAAGTACCAACTTAACAAAAGAGAAAAGCCCGAGAATTATAGCCATAGAGACCAGGATCTGAGCCGTATTTAAACTGGATAAATATGCTTTAAAAACTAAATGTTTCAGCACGTATGAAGCCAGGATACTCATGGTAATTAATGAGTTTAACAGAAAGAATACGGACACTCCCACTCCCGGACCAGCATATCCTTTTTCAACCGACCTGCCCATGACCGTTTTTACTGATAAGGAAAAAACCGATGATAAGCGCTCAGGAATATAATACCAGATTACAGCAACACCCATTGATAGAAAAAGTAAAATATAAATAATCCAGTTGTCATCTGCAGGATGATGTACAACCGGTAAAATCTCTACCGGAGAATGAGAGAAAAAAGTTGTCACCACTGCTCCTGTAGAATCGGAGGTTGCTTCAACCGTATCCTGAGCAGTAGCAATCAGATTTTCCTGCTGTATATTGCTGAAATAATATATCGCCGAGTCATTCATCAGCCCACGAAATTACAAACTTTAGATATCCCTTTGGAAACTTGATTCCTTCCATCTGTCAGAAAGCGGTATGGAGTACCTCCATCCGGGTATATTCCCATCTGATATGCACTCATATTCTCCGATGGCATTTAAATATTTTGCCCGTGCTTTCAAAATAGTATAAGGCACTTCATAGAAACCTTTTTACTTGCTGATTTTCAACCTTTTTACTATTTTAACTTAGATTGTAAATAAATAAGAAAAGTATGCTTTTACAGTGATAAAATATTCTAAATTTGCTTGTCTTGTTAATTTGTTAACAACATTACAAAACCCAAAATTAATTTTATGAAAAAGTACCTTTTAATTATTCTGATACTTTTCCCGATTCTTGCCAGTTCGCAGGAAAAAGAAAAGAAATTCGAACTTAAATTGCACGGGTTTGTAAAAAGCGATCTTTTTCTGGATACCAGGGAGAATGCGATGGTACGTGAAGGACATTTTTTACTTTATCCCTACAATGTAAAACTTGATCAGGATGGAAAAGACATCAATGCTAACATGCAACTGAACATGCTTTCCATTCAAACCCGTTTAAAATTACTGGCAACAGGCCCTGATGTCTGGAATGCAAAAACATCGGCTTATATTGAGGGTGAGTTTTTCGGAACCACCAACGCCGACATTAACGGATTCCGGCTGCGTCATGCATTTATTAAGTTGCAATGGCCCAAGACCATGTTGCTTGCCGGACAGTTCTGGCATCCCATGTTCAACACTCAATGCTATCCTGGAACCGTATCTTTCAATACGGGAGCCCCGTTTCAGCCGTTCTCGCGTAACCCGCAGATCAGGGCTAAACAGAATTTCGGTAAATTCAATATGGTATTCACAGCCTTCTGGCAGCGCGATTTCCGAAGTAACGGACCTGCTGGCTCAAGTTCCAAATACCTGATAAGTTCGGCTGTACCTATGCTCAACCTAAGGTTTGAGTATGTGAGCAAAAACGAAACTAAAGGCACAGAGTTTCTGATCGGAGTAAGTGCCAACTTTAAATCGCTGGTTCCAAGGACAGAAACCGACAGTGCATACAAAACCGATGTCAGGATTAACAGTACAGCCTTTTCAGCCTACACCAAATACAAAGGAAAACACGTAACATTCAAACTGATGGGCTTTTACGGGGGCGACACTTACGACCTGACCATGCTGGGCGGTTACATGGTAACCGATATCGTTGACCCGAATAAAGAAATCGTGAATTATACACCCGTTTGCGTGGCATCCACATGGTTCGACCTGCACACCAACGGAAAAAAATTCCAGTACGGCATTTTCGGAGGATACACACGAAATCTCGGGCCTAAAGAAGATATCATCATCAGTGATGGAGGCAGGTATGCCCGCGGATTCGACATCGGGCATGTTTGGCGTATTTCGGGTCGGTTTATTTACAATGTCCATAAGTTTAGGCTGGCGCCGGAGATCGAATACACGGCGGCCGGTTATGCAGACGAATGGGGCGATAATTTCAATGTCACAAAATCCAGCGAAGTCGGGAACTTCCGGTTTCTGGTAGGTTTTTATTATTTCTTTTAAAATGTAATTATTCATTAACACTATAAAACTTTAAGCTATGACGAATAAAATCACAAGTATGGCAGAATACTACCAGAAGTACCAGGAAAGTGTTGCCAATCCTGAAGCTTTCTGGGCAGAAATTGCAGAGAGCAGCTTCTGGCGTAAAAAATGGGACAAAGTGCTTGACTGGCGATTTGACGGACCGGGCGCTCCTATGGTTAACTGGTTTGTAAACGGTAAATTGAATATTACTGAGAATATTTTCGAACGGAATATGTTCACGCGTAAAGACCAGGTAGCTATTATCTGGGAACCGAACGACCCGAAAGAAAAAGAAGTTAGGCTGACTTATGGTGAGCTGTTTGACAAGGTAAAAGAATTTGCCAATGGATTGCTCAAACTGGGTGTTAAAAAAGGTGACAGGGTTGCTATTTACTTACCTATGGTCCCCGAACTCGCTGTTGCCATGCTGGCATGTGCCCGTATCGGTGCCATCCATTCTATCGTATTTGCCGGATTTTCGGCAACAGCTTTAGCCGACCGTATTAACGATGCTTCGGCTAATGTACTAATCACTTCAGACGGCGGTTTCCGCGGTTCTAAAAAAATCCCGTTGAAAGACATTGCTGACGAGGCTCTGGAAAGCTGCCCGACAGTTGAACACAACATCGTACTTAAACGCACTGAACAGGACGTCAAATGGACCGAAGGCCGTGACAAATGGTGGCACGATGTTATTGAAGGTGTGGGTATCGATAATGAAGCAGAAGTAATGGACTCGGAAGACACCCTGTTTATTCTTTATACATCAGGATCCACGGGAAAACCGAAAGGTGTGGTTCATACTACGGCCGGATATATGGTTTTTTCGGAATATACTTTTAAAAACGTTTTCCAATATAACGATGGCGACGTTTTCTGGTGCACGGCCGATATCGGATGGGTAACAGGCCATTCCTACATTGTTTACGGCCCGTTACTTGCCGGAGCGACTTCCGTTATGTTTGAAGGTGTACCCACCTGGCCCGATGCCGGAAGATTCTGGGAAATTGTTGCCAAATACAAAGTGAACCAGTTTTATACGGCTCCTACAGCTATCCGAGCGCTAATCGCGCAAGGTAATGAATGGGTAACGAAACATGACCTGAGTTCATTAAGCGTTCTGGGAACCGTTGGAGAACCTATCAACGAAGAAGCCTGGAGGTGGTACCACGATCTTATTGGCGGTGGCAAATGCCCGATCGTTGACACCTGGTGGCAAACCGAAACCGGCGGTATTATGATCACGCCACTGGCCGGTATCACTCCTACCAAACCTTCTCTGGCTACGCTACCTTTACCGGGTGTACAACCAATTCTTGTTGACCCCGAAGGTAATGAACTGAAAGGAAATGGTGTAGAAGGTATTCTTTGCATCAAATTCCCATGGCCCGGTATGCTGCGCTCATTGTACGGCGACCACAAGAGATGTCACGAGACTTATTTTTCCATGTTCAAAGGTTTGTACCTGACAGGTGACGGTGCGAAACGCGATGAGGAAGGATATTACCGTATCATTGGACGTATTGATGATGTAATTAATGTTTCGGGACACCGTATTGGTACAGCTGAAGTGGAAGACGCTATCAACCAGCATCCGAAAGTCAACGAGTCGGCCGTAGTTGGCTACCCACACGAAATCAAAGGATCGGGTATCTATGCTTATGTTATTTGCGAAGACCTCTCGGAAGATGAGATGGGTACCATTGAAAACGAGATCAAGGCAACGGTCACGAAATTCATTGGCCCTATTGCCAAACCTGACAAAATACAGATTGTAAGCGGATTGCCCAAAACACGTTCGGGCAAGATCATGCGGAGAATCTTACGTAAGATCGGCGAAGGTGATGCTACAAATCTTGGCGACACATCCACACTACTTGATCCGGGTGTTGTTGAAGAGATTATAACCGGCGCCAAAGTAGAAGTAAAACGATGAGCATTAAAAAAAGACACCTCAAAAGGGTGTCTTTTTTTTATAGATTTTAATCTTTAAAATAAAGAACATGGAACATCAAAAAGTAATGAACCGGGGACTGGTTGTTGTAGGCGCTGTGCTTATTCAATTGGCTCTGGGTGCAATTTATGCCTGGTCGGTATTTACACCATCTCTCGTATCGGAAGGGTGGACTAAAGCCGATACACAATGGGTATTTGCTATTGGCCTTGCATCATTTGCCGTAGTTATGGTTTTTGCCGGTAAGAAACTTGCTGTATGGGGACCTCAAAAACTGGCCATAATCGGTGGTGTTGTTTTAGGCCTTGGCTATTTTCTGGCTGGTTTATTCGGAGGCACCAGTTTTTGGGCTCTACTTCTACTGATTGGCCTTGTAGGCGGCGCTGGCATCGGCTTTGCCTATGTGGTACCTATTGCGGTAGGTATGCGCTGGTTTCCCGATAAAAAAGGGATGATCACAGGCTTGGCCGTAGCCGGATTTGGGTTCGGCGCCCTTCTGTGGGTAAAACTAGCCGGAGCTTGGGGACACCTGATCGAGAATATCGGACTCTCCAGTGTATTTATTGCTTATGGAATTGCCTTTGCCATTATGGTCATCATAGGCGGGCTTTGGATGAAATTTCCTCCGGCAGGTTGGAAACCGGAAGGCTACGAAGAAAAACATACTGTTGATGCTGCAGCAGTTAAAGCTGACGACAGGGAATTCAGCAGTACGGAAATGTTAAACAAAGTTCAGTTTTACCTGATATTTTTCACCTTCGTGTTTAGTGCCGGAGCAGGCCTCATGTCCATAGGCCTGATGAAACTCTATCCAATGGAAGCACTCCAGCAAAGCGGATTGAGTGTTGCTGAGGCAAGTGCCATCGCCGGAACAGCCATGGCTGTATTTTTCAGTCTTGCCAACGGTCTGGGCCGGATCCTGTGGGGACTGATGAGCGATAAACTCGGCCGTAAGACATCCATTATTATCATGACAGCTACGCAGGGAATCATTGTTATCCTGTTTACATTCATGGCCGGAAATGAATACCTATTGTATCTGGGTGCTACACTGATCGGGTTTAACTTCGGCGGAAACTTCGCCCTGTTCCCGACCATTACAGCTGATACTTTTGGCGCCAAAAACGTTGGACAAAACTACCCCTGGGTATTTCTTGCCTACGGTGTGGGCGGAATTATCGGCCCTATGCTGGGCGGCAAACTTGGCGACCTCGGGAATTTCCCACTGGCCTTTACCATTGCCGGTGTGCTTGTACTGATCGGCACCGTATTGACGATCATGGTCAAGCCAGCAAAAAAATAAATTCCACTGTTACAATATACTTTTTTTAAGCAGTTCTTAACGCCTTGCATTTTGCAGGGCGTTTTTTTGTAAAGTTTTCGAACGCAGATTATTTTTGTTGAACATCCCTTTATACAGCTACATTTCGTACTTTTATCCTCTGTTAAAGTACGCTTTTGATCTTTTGTATTTTACTGTTATTAAATCTTTTAACAACTTCTTGATATGCCAATAAAAAAACTCGACAGCATATTCCGGCCGAAAAGGATCGCCCTGATAGGTGTATCCGGTAATCCTGACAGCGTAGGTGGCATTACCTTAAAAAATCTTGTCAGTGGCGGTTTTCAGGGAGTCATCTACCCTATCAACCCGAAGCACGAGGCGGTAATGGGCATTCCCTGTTATCCCGATGTAAAAAACTTACCCAAAACACCCGACCTTGCAGTTATCATGACCGAAGCAGCTACCGTACCCGGTATCATCCAGCGATGCGGCGAAGCAGGCATCAACGGCATCATCATCATGTCAGCCGGATTTAAAGAGTCGGGCGAAAAAGGTAAATTACTGGAAGAAAAAGTGAAGAAGCAGGCAGCACAGTTTCCGGAAATGCGGGTGATCGGACCGAATTGCCTTGGCGTCATCGTACCCCGTATGAACCTTAACATCAGTTTTGCCAACGGTATGCCCAAAAAAGGCCATGTAGCTTTTATCTCCCAGTCGGGGGCCCTGTGTACTACCGTGCTTGACTGGGCCAACCAGGCCAAGATCGGTTTTTCGTACTTCGTTTCGATTGGTAACGCCATGGATGTTACGTTCGGCGATCTGATCGATTATCTTGGGAAGGACACCAGTACGAAATCCATTATTCTTTATATGGAATCGCTGGTAAATGCACGCGGCTTTATGTCAGCTGCCCGTGCTTTTGCCCGTAAAAAACCCATCATTGTTTATAAATCGGGGAGATACCCTGAATCGGCGGCAGCAGCTGCATCGCATACCGGTGCCCTGGCATCGGAAGATGATATGTATGATGCGGTTTTTCGCAGAGCCGGTATGGCACGTGTGTATGATATTGGCAACATCTTCGATTTTACGGACCTCATCGGCCGAAAACGGATACCGAAAGGTTCGCGGCTGGCTATCGTAACAAATGCCGGAGGACCGGGTGTTATGGCTACCGATACACTTATCTACCACGGAGGTAAACTGGTGCAGCTTTCCGATGCCACCATGCAAAAACTCGACGAACTGCTTCCCTCCTACTGGTCGCACAATAACCCGGTGGATGTACTTGGAGACGCCACACCGACACGTTATACCAAAGCCACGGAAATTGTTCTGGAAGACGATAATGTGGATGCTGTGCTGATAATTCTGACTCCCCAGGCCATGACCGACCCGACAGCTACGGCCAGATCCATTGCCGCTTTGTCGGCAAAAACTTCCAAACTTATAATGGCAGCATGGCTGGGAGGCGCCAGCATGCGGGACGGAATGGAATTGCTGGTCGAAGCCGAGATAGCTGTTTACACAACCCCCGAACAGGCCATAAAAGCGTTTATGACACTTTCGAAATATTCGAAGAACCTCAACTTGCTGTTTGAGACACCCAAAGAGGTTCCCGTGTCCTTTTCGTACGACCCGAAAAAACTCAAAGAAAAATATGTCACCGAGATCTTCCCGAAAGCCAAAGTCTTATCCGAGGATGACTCAAAACTCCTGATCAACGACTACGGTATCGAGACAACACACCCCGAACTCAGCAGGAATGAAGACGAGGCCGTACGCATAGCAAAGAAAAAAGGGTATCCTGTCGTACTTAAAATACAATCTCCCGACATCATTCATAAAATAGATGTGGGCGGTGTTGCCCTGAATGTTAAAAC
>DGOT01000080.1:0-1823 GCA_002389465.1 Bacteroidales bacterium UBA4459
CGTGCACAGTATATTGTCAAATTACCGGCAGATCAACCATAACCTTTGTGTATTCTCCTTCCACACTTTCGAACAGAAGTTTTCCGCCATGATTATTAATTATGCCGTGGCTGATTGAAAGCCCCAATCCGGTCCCCTTCCCAGGAGGCTTAGTGGAAAAGAATGGGTCACAAATTTTATTCAAAATGTTTTCGGGTATTCCGGTGCCGCCATCGTAAAATGTTGTCCGAACATAATCTTGATCTTCAAGTTTGATGGACTCACTTTTAATTTCAAGGAATTTATCTTCATTGAATTCGGGGAATCGCTGGTTTAAGACATGTTGAGCATTGCATAAAATATTTAAAAAGACCTGTTGAATTTGCTGGCTGCGTATTTTTACTTTGGGCATGGTAGAAGGTACATCAACAGAAATCTTTATTCCATCTTTGATTGCCTGTTTTTTTGCCAGGGCAAGGGTGTTGGATATGACATCCTTAATGTTCGAAGGACTGTAATCTTCCTTCCGATCCCGGGCAAAAGAAAGCAAATTCTTCACAATTTCCGCAATACGCTCCGCCTCTTTGATAATTCTTTCCGGGATATGGTCATCAAGGTCCTTCTCATCGGACTGGTCTCTTAATACCTCGGCGTAGCCGATAATTCCGTTTATGGGATTATTTATCTCATGCGCGACTCCGGCCGCAAGAGTACCTATAGCTTCCATCCTCTGGATATGCTGAAGTTGAGCTTCTATTTGCGTTCGTCGGCTGACATCATTTAGAATAACAAGAAATGAATTGCGATCATCGTTCTTTATAGGTATTAGATTCAATGCAACCTGTTTATTATTTAGTTCCACCGGAGTGTCATAAGGAATTGCGTTTTGCTTGTTATCATGATCGTACAGCAGTTCCATAATTCTTCTATAATGTTTATTATTGAAAAATGCCATGAAGTTTGAAGACAATACCGTCTCCTCGGGAATGCCTATTATTGAGATAGCTGCTGGATTTACATATACTATTTTAAATTCAGGCGTAAGCTCCAAAACACCTTCAGATATATTGTCTAACGTTATTTCAAAGTGTTTTTTGGAAGCCAGCAACTCCTTTGTAATATTACGCTCATATAGCTTGTCCTGCCCAATTATTTCACTTGACGGTCCTTCTGACCTTCTTGCATCTGAATATTCCAGCGCTGTAAGAACATGCTCGGCCATTTTATTAAAAGGCCCCTTTGCAATGCAGATATCGGCGCCGTAGTCAGCAAGGCGTGGTTCTTCCTCGGCTGCAATTGCTGAAAGGATAATGAGAAAAATATTATTAAACTCTGGCCTACTACGAATTATACGGCAGAGCTTATCACCGCTTATATTCGGCATTACAAGATCAACAAACATGACGTCCGGAATACTGGTTTCCAATATTTCAAGGGCGGAAAGACCATCTGATGCCGTCAAAACCTCATGACCTTTTTTCTCAAGCAGATTGGTCATGAACTTTAGCATTACCGGATGGTTATCTACAGCCATTATTTTCTTCATGTGATCACTCCTTTTGATTTTTAACGAGACCGTCAGAGTTTAGGTACTAACAAACCGGTAACGTTATCCAGTTTTTCCTGTAGTTTTTTAGCGATTTGTCCGGTTTTTTCCAGTTGTCCGTCACGGACAGTCTTTCCAATTTCTTCTGCGATTTCATGAAACTCGTTTAATCCCAGGTTCAAAGCGGCGCCTTTCAAAGAATGGGTAATACGAGCTGCTTTTTCCAAATTTGCTATATCGATAGCAAACCAAAGCTTGTTGAGATCTGCCTTACTGGTCTCAACAAAAAGTTCGAACA
>DGOT01000080.1:1902-3315 GCA_002389465.1 Bacteroidales bacterium UBA4459
TCATCCATGCCACATTCAAAACACTTTATTCTGTCTTCCCTCATGGCATTTGCTGTCAGTGCGATAATCGGAACTCTTTTGATTGCAGATTGTGGATTGCAGATTTCGGATTCCTCCCATTTGCGTATACGATGAACGGCTTCAGTTCCATCCATTTCAGGCATCTGCATATCCATAAAAATCAGATCAAAATCTGCAGGTGAAGTTGTGAATTTTTCAACCGCCTCTTTTCCTGTAATGGCCGTTTCTACCTGATGACCGGCTTTGGTCATCATCATCTTGGCCAGCTTCTGATTGACCGGGTTATCCTCTGCTAAAAGAATGCGTATAGAAGGTCCCATATTGTTACGAACTGAATATGGGTTCTTTATTTGTTGTTGAATTTCATGATCTTTTGCATCCCGAAATTTGCAATCCGCATTCCGCATTCCAATACTTCTCTCCAACATCTGGTAAAGTTTATCTCTGCGAACCGGTTTGCTCAAAAAATTATCAAAACCCGCATCTTTGCATTTTTGAGCATCATGATCCAGAAAATAATATAATGCAATTAAATGAATATGTTGTATTTCAGCATTCACGGGAACAAGTTTTATATCTTTGATTTGGGATTCAACACTACGAATCTGCTTCGCCACTTTATAGCCGCTGATGCCGGAATTTCGAATATCTATAATACAACAATTGAACGGATTTTCGGTTTGTCTGGCCTTTTGAAGAGTGGGGATTACATCGGTGCTTTTCTTCAGCGTAGTTACATTCATTCCCGCCGACGTCAACATATGGCCCAATATATTTATCGAGGTTTGATTGTTGCCAAAAACAAGCAATCTCTTACCGGAGAGCGACGCCGGCGCGGATCTTCGGGCTTTTTTAGCTTTAGTTTTTCCCAGCCAGGCAGTAAAGTGAAATATGCTTCCCGGACCCCCTTTACATTGACAATTGGCAGGGCTTTCTACCCAGGCATTGCCATGCATCATATTCGAAATTTGCTTGCATATTGAAAGTCCCAGACCGGTACCGCCATATTTTCTTGATGTGGATCCGTCAGCCTGTTGGAACGGTGTGAAAATGGTTGCCAACTTATCTTTGGTGATGCCGATACCGGTGTCCCTTATTTTTACATGAAGCTTTACCTGGGTCTCATTTTCTTCTTCAACCCCCAAAAAAAGCTCAATTTCTCCGGATTCGGTAAACTTGGCGGCATTACCCATCAGGTTGGTCAGGATCTGCCGAAATCGCAATGGATCTCCTTTTACAAATGCAGGAAGGTTATCGTCGATGTTGCAGAGAACCTCGATGGGTTCTGATTGGACTTTTGAAAGGATGAGTTCACAGACGTCATAGGCAACAAGTTCCGGATCAAAATTAGTTTTTTCAAAATCGAGTTCTCCGGCTTCGATCTTGGAAAAA
>DGOT01000142.1 GCA_002389465.1 Bacteroidales bacterium UBA4459
GGAAAAATTGAAAACATGAATAAAGAAAAAATTATAGAACGATTAGCTCAGCTCAACAAAAACACCATGATGGAGTGGATGGGGGTGGAGTATCTGGAAGCCGGTGAAGGTTTCCTGAAAGTGCGCATGCCCGTGGATCATCGTACCAAACAACCGGATGGTATTTTGCATGGCGGGGCCAATCTGGCATTGGCTGAAACGGTGGCAGGCATCGGCTCTGCAATGCTGGTGGACCTGGAAAAATACGATGTGCGGGGAGCCCAGATAAGCGCCAATCACACAGGTACGATAAGTTCGGGATGGGTTTATGCCGAAGGCCGCCTCATGCACCGGGGCAAAAATACACATGTGTGGAACGTTGACATGAAAAATGAGAAGGGGAAATTACTCTCTACCTGCCGGATAACCAATTTTATCGTGTCGAAAACGTAAAAGTACAGGCTTAATCGTTATCTGTGATGACCTTGTCTTCCAGGTTGTCTGCTAAATAATCCAGATTGCTGTATTTTTCTTATTAGTTTGATTTATCCAGGCTTTTATACTCTGTTTTAAAAGAATACGTCAGGTACGAAATAAATAAGAATTTCCATATCCGGAAAAAAATATCTAAATAAATCGATATAATTTCAAATCATTCGAAACAAACGGCTAAAATGAAGCAGTTTCTTTTTATTTTAGTCCATAATTTCAGGGAGTACCTGAATGCTATGATATTTGCAGATGTCAGTACCTAAATACGAAAATATAATAACGGTTCTTTGGGCAAAGGGTTTCCCTTTTGCCGCCTGGAGGCTTCCGGGTCAGAAAGAGGTGAAGCTGGTCATCCAATTGTCAAAGCGGCTAAGAGCATTTGATTTTAATAAAATTGAAACTATAGAAGGTTTTATTGTAGCTCCTTTTGAGAGCGCCGAAAACAAGAAAGTTTATGTATTGCAACCGGATTTATTCTTTGACGGGCTTCCTGAGATTAATACAATAACCGAATTACCTGAGTTTCCTGATAAAATGAAAACCGACAGCATGAAGTGTGAATTTTGGGATCGGGAAACTTATCTGAAAAAGGCGGAACAACTTATCAGAGATTTGAAGAGCGAAAAATTCAGAAAGGTTGTTTTGTCGCGTGTCCTGGAAAAAAAACTTCAAAAGGATTTTGATCCCGGTGTTTCTTTCAACTTGTTGAATGAACGTTATCCCAATTCGTTCAATTATGTTTTTTATTTACCGGAACTGGGCTCCTGGTTGGGAGCTACGCCAGAGACGTTGCTAAAAATAAACGGGGATGAGGTGGAAACTGTTGCTCTGGCAGGTACAAAGCCTGCCGGAAAAATCAAATGGGCTGCCAAAGAACGGGAAGAACAAGCCATTGTCACAGAATTTATTCAGCAGCAACTGGATGAATTACAAATAACAAATTATCAGACACAGGGGCCGGAGACAGTCATGGCCGGAAATGTGGGGCATCTGGCCACAAAATTCAATATTCCGCTGACTGAGCTGAAAGGTAAAACCGGTGAGTTTGTCAGCCGGTTACATCCGACACCTGCTGTGTGTGGGATGCCGCAGAAAGAAGCCTATCAGTATATCCTGCAAACCGAAGATCACCTACGCAAATGTTATTCGGGGTTTCTCGGCCCCTGGAATCTGGAAAGTTCTTCCCAATTGTTTGTCAACCTCAGGTGTGCCGAGTTTGACCTGAAAAAACTTCATCTCTATGTTGGGGGCGGACTGACCTCTTCGTCGGTGGCAGAAGCGGAATGGGAAGAAACCGAACATAAATCAGAAACCTTGTTATCGGTTATCGAAAATTTATGACATTTGCCTCATGACTTCCGACAAGAAAAACGTGCATCTGCTGGCCGAATTATTCGTCAAAAAAGGCTTGTCCGATATCATTATTTCGCCGGGCTCGAGAAATGCACCCATCATGATAGCTTTTACCGGAAAACCGGGAGTGCGGGCATTAAGTATTGTAGATGAGCGAAGTGCGGCTTTTTTTGCTTTGGGGATGGCGCAACAGACCGGAAAAACAGTGGCTGTGGCCTGTACTTCGGGAAGTGCGGCTTTAAACTATGCTCCGGCTATGGCGGAAGCCTATTACCGGAAAGTTCCTTTACTGGTGCTTACGGCTGACAGGCCTCCGGAGCTGATTGACCGTGGTTACGGACAGACGATCAGGCAGCGGGATGTGTACCGGAATTATATTAAAACAGGTTTTGAACTGCCCGTGGAGATTAAGGATGATAGCATATTAAAAGAAGCGGAAAAGATCATTAACGAAGCCATTAATCTGACACAATTCCCGGAGCCCGGCCCCGTGCATATCAACATCCCTTTCCGTGAGCCGTTGTACGGAACCATGCAGGAGATTTTCGACCCGGAAGTGAAAGACTTTGAAGATTCTAACGAAGATGTTCAACCACTTGTTTTCCGGCTTGCAGAGGCGTGGAACAGATATGAAAAAGTGATGATCATTACCGGCCAGCAGAACCGGAATGATAAATTGAACAGTTTACTTAAAGTACTTGTTGAACAAAAAAAAGCGATACTGTTAAGTGAGACAACATCCAATCTATACGGAGAAGCGTTTATTGACTGTATTGACAATGTGGTTTCGACAATAAATACAGAAGAAGCAGCTAACTTTCAGCCAGGTTTACTGATTACCTTTGGCGGGCAGGTAGTATCTAAGATGGTGAAGAAATTTTTACGCAACCATCCTCCGGAAGAGAACTGGCATATCTCACCTGCAGGCGAGGAAATGGACACTTATTTTAAATTAAGGAAGGTTCTGAAAGCAAACCCTGAACTGCTTTTTGAAGAGTTATTACCGCTTGTTGATGAACGTCAGGATGAGTATTTCACCATATGGCAAAAAAGGAAGTCGCTGGTAACAGCGCGAAGGGAGAAATATCTAGAAAAAATCGGTTATTCCGATTTGCAGGTTTTTGATTTTCTGCTAAACAATCTGCCGGAAGAAACAAACCTGCATTTGGGCAACAGCACACCTGTGCGTTACAGCCAGTTGTTTGGCAGTAACGAAAAATTTAATTATTTCTCAAACCGCGGCGTAAGTGGTATCGACGGGCAACTATCCACAGCGGCAGGTACGGCTTTTGTCAGTGATAGATTAAACGTGCTGATCACCGGCGATCTGGGGTTCTTTTACGATTCGAACGGCCTGATGAACAAATACCTGAAACCGAATTTCAAAATTATTGTCATTAACAATGGCGGTGGTGGAATATTCCGCTTCATCGACGGGCCTTCAACAACGGATCACCTGGAGGAATTTTTTGAGGCACGCCATTCGTGGAAAGCGAAGAAGATTGCGGAAGCATTTGGCGTGAAATATTTCGCCGTATCAGAAAAACATCAGTTAAAAAATCATTTTGACGCATTTATTTCGGAAAAAGAGACCCCCGTCTTGTTGGAAATATTTACACCTCCGGAGAAAAACGGCGAAGTGTTGCTGGATTATTTCAGGTATTTGAAGAAAATCTGATTTTTTGGCGAACCCCCAACCCGGGCGTGTTTGCAACGCGTCCGCATTTACCTCTGCATTTGCAATACTATAGATCATCTGATCAGTACTTTCCCGATACCCGATTTTAAACCGCTTTTATCCTGTACTAATATGTTCACTATATAAATCCCTTTCGGGAGTCCCTGCACCGGAATATCCGGTATTTGAATACCTGAAGAAACGATCTTGTAAGCAAGTCGGTACACAATCTGTCCCGTGATTGAGAAGAGGACGACCGTAGCCTGTTCATTTTTCTCACCGTTAAATCTGACTTTGAGGGCGCCTTCTGCAGTATATAAAGTTTCAACGACAAACTTATCCCGTTTGAATTCACCAATAGCTGAAACGCCTTCGTACCTTCTTCTTAATTCATCCCACAGCTCCGGTTTGTCGCTGTCATAGCCCAGTGCCCACATGCCGACTCCTTTGTAATGATGACTGTCGGCCAGGTCATATTTCCTACGGAGACTGGTATCCGAATCATACCATACCTGGTACCAACTTTCATTTTCCAGGTAACTGCAAAATGGTGTCTGGCTGATGTCATCCCACAACGTGCCATATTCATCGGCCGTATTTTTGGCAAGGCTGTATGTGGGCTGGTTGGTGTGGTCAATAACCGGAGAATACGCGTCACCGTTTTCTGTTTCCCACCTGTTGCCGTAGTAAGGTACACCGAGAATTAACTTTTCCGGGTGGGTTTCTGCCACATCGCCAAATTCATTATTGACTGTTCGTGAAATGTTGTAACTGCCTCCTGTTAAAGGAGCACAGGGGCCGCTGGTTTCACTCCACGGCCCGTAAAAATTATAGCCCATGATGAACAAATAATCACATGCTTCGGCCAGGCCTGTAAATTGCCACCCGCCCCAGTTTACAGGGGGCACGGCAATAGAAACTTCCGATCCGGGCACCTCTGAATGTAAAAAGAAGGAAAGGTCGGCCATAAAGCCATTCAAAGTTTCACCACGATCGCTTTGGTAAATACCTTCAAAATCAATGTTTACACCTTGCAACTCATAAGTCACCAAATATGTTTGAAGCTGCACGAAAAAATTCTCTTTAGTATCAGGATCTGTTAATAACTGGTGAATTTGTGAGCCGGTGAAATTTACGGCTGTTAAAATAATTTTCACCCCGGCCTCATGGGCAGCATTGATCAGGTCGGTCCATGGCCATGCCGAAGGGGGCGACAGGTTTCCGCCGGACAGAACGGAAAAATCAAAAACAGCAATATGGCTCAACAGGTCAAACTGCATGTTGGGTACCGATTCAGGATATTTCCAGTAAGGAAAATAGCCAAATACTGCCGATGTTGGCGTTCTTGCGTTCAACATGTTTAATGGAATAATATCTTTCCCTGACGGATCAAAAAGCGAAGGCCGTTTTGGAAGATTTTTGTGTTTTTCATATTCAAGCTGGTGAATTGAAGGATGCTCCTGGCTGATTAGGAAAGGTTGCTGAATAAAAAGCAACAATAATGCGATATATAGCTGTCTTAATTTCAAATTTCTGTTTTGGGAGTTAAAAGTACAAATACTAAACGAGGCACTCGGAAAATATTTATAATTTCGTTTCCTCAATAAAAAGTAATCGCCATGAGCAAGAGAGATTGGAAACCGATCAGAGAATTTGAAGAAATTAAACTGGAATATTGGAATCATATGGCCAAGGTCACTATTAATCGGCCGCGGTATTACAATGCATTTACACCAACCACCACTACAGAAATGGCAACAGCTTTTGAAATGTTGCGTGAAAACCAGAATGTATTTACCATCATTCTGACCGGTGAAGGTGACAAAGCATTTTGCAGCGGTGGTGACCAGAACGTGAAAGGCAAAGGCGGCTACATCGGAAAAGACGGTATTCCCCGCCTGAATGTGTTGGATGTACAGCGGAAAATACGGTCGATGCCCAAGCCGGTCATTGCCATGGTGAACGGTTTTGCCATCGGAGGCGGCCATGTGCTGCACGTTGTCTGTGACCTGACGATTGCTTCTGAGAATGCTGTTTTTGGCCAGACAGGCCCCAAAGTGGGTAGTTTTGATGCCGGGCTGGGTTCATCTTATCTGGCAGCTATTGTCGGGCAGAAAAAAGCTCGTGAGATATGGTTTCTGAACAAACAATATTCGGCGCAGGAAGCCCTGGAAATGGGATTGGTGAACAAAGTGGTACCTTTCGATAAACTGGAAGACGAAACCGTTGACTGGTGCCTAACGATGCACAAACGAAGCCCCATGGCCCTGCGCATGATCAAACTGGGCATGAATGCCGAACTGGACGGCCAGATCGGCCTGCAGGAATTTGCCGGCAACGCTACTTTGCTTTATTACCTGACGGATGAAGCACAGGAAGGAAAACATGCTTTCCTGGAAAAAAGAGACCCCGATTTTCATAAATATCCGAAGTTTCCATAATAACGAATAATGTCTTCATTAGAATCCTGGTTAAAAGCATCACGATTAAGGACCTTACCACTGGCCTTGTCAAGTATTTTAATGGGCAGTTTTCTCGCCATCCAACAGAATAATTATCAATGGGTAGTAATTATTCTTGCCGTTGTAACCACAACGTTACTACAAGTTTTATCAAACTTTTCGAATGATTATGGAGATTCGATGAGAGGGACAGATAATGATCAAAGACTTGGGCCGGTGCGAACTGTACAGGGAGGTGAGATCAGCCCAAAGCAGATGAGAATGGGGATGTTGTTGCTTGTTATCCTGACCCTTCTCAGCGGCATCTGGCTGATTTATGAGAGTTTTGGAAATCATTGGATCAAAGAAATTGTCTTTCTGGCTTTTGGCTTGATGGCTATTGTAGCTTCTGTTAAATATACAGTGGGGAAAAAATCATACGGGTATGCAGGCTTTGGAGATATTTTTGTTTTTGTATTTTTCGGACTACTTGCAGTTGCAGGAACATATTATTTAAACACACTGAGTTTCTCCTGGTCTGTTTTATTACCGGCGGCTACCCTCGGTTTTTTCAGTACGGCTGTGCTGAACCTAAACAATATGCGCGACATGGAAAATGATCTTCAATCGGGAAAAAAGACGGTTGCTGGCCGGATAGGGTATAAAGCGGCTCTGAGATATCAGGTATTGCTTATCGTTACAGGATTCCTGGCAACTTTTGTTTATATTTTGTTCACTTTTCAATCGTACTGGGAATTTCTGTTTCTGATCACTCTTCCTTTGTTCATCGCCAACTTAACAGGCATTTATAAGGTAAACAATCAAAAACAACTGGATCCGTACCTGAAAAAAACAGCACTGGGAACCTTATTGTTTGTTGTTGTCTTCGGAATAGGATTGCTTCTATGAGTACTGCTAAAGGAAAAATAGCAGTATGATATATGTTTGCTATATTTATGCAGTTAATAAATATATATGCTCAAAGCCTTTTACAAGAAACATACACTCCATTTTAAAAAGCCGGGAGGAACTTCACGAGGTGTTCTGCGTGAAAAAGATTCGTGGTTTCTTATCGTTTACAATGATCAACAACCGGAGAAGAAAGGAATAGGGGAGTGCAGCATCATTCCGCTGCTGAGTGTTGACGATCGACCTGATTATGAGCAGAAACTGACAGAGGTAACCAACAACATCGGCAATTATAACTATTGGCTGAATGAAGGGCTGGCAGAATTTCCTTCCGTTAGGTTCGGGCTGGAAACGGCCATGAAGGACCTGCATGCGGCAACACCCCGGGTGCTTTTCCCTTCGGAGTTTACCTCCGGCAAAAAAAGTATTCCGATCAATGGGCTGGTGTGGATGGGGCTTTTTGACGAGATGTACCGCCAGATCAGAGAAAAAGTGGAACAGGGTTTCCGTTGCGTCAAACTGAAGATCGGGGCCATTGATTTTGAAGAGGAGCTGACGTTGCTGAGAAGGATCAGGAAAGAGTTCTCGGAAAAAGATATGGAATTGCGTGTAGATGCTAACGGGGCTTTTACACCTTTGGAAACCCTGGAAAAGCTGAAGCGATTGGCCGAACTGCAACTGCATTCCATCGAGCAGCCCATCAGGCAAAACCAGTGGGAAGAAATGGCGCGTATTTGCGCGTTATCGCCCGTGCCTGTCGCCCTTGATGAAGAGCTTATTGGCATCAATAAGCCGGAAAAGATCAGCAACATGCTGGATGTGATAAATCCACAATATATAATCCTTAAACCGAGTTTGTTGGGTGGGTGGCAACCAAGCGAGTTGTTTATCAGCAAAGCCGAAAAAAGAAATATCGGATGGTGGATTACCTCTGCCCTGGAAGCAAATATCGGGCTGAATGCAATCGCGCAATGGGCGTTTACATTGAACAGTGACATGTACCAGGGGCTTGGAACCGGGCAACTTTATGCCAATAATATTCCCTCGCCGTTAACCATAAAAAATGCACGATTGTATTACGATGATGATGGACTGTGGGATGTGAAATCGATCATAGATGAATAGTAGGAACAAAACATATTGCCTGACAGGAAGGTCTTTCTCAAAAGAAAGCCTGATGGCGTATTGCAGCGCAGAGATAAACAGAGGTGAGACTAAAAACTTTAAAAAAGAAGTTTACCGGTTTATTCTCGACTGGTTATCTCCTTCAGATTTTATGGATGTTAAAACCTCGGGATCTACGGGAACACCCAAAGAAATACGTTTACAGAAAAAACACATGGAAGCCAGCGCCCGGGCAACCATCTCTTTTTTCAACCTGAGGCCGAAGGACACCGTGTTGCATTGTTTGCCTATGCAGTTTATTGCAGGTAAAATGATGATGGTGAGGGCTTTGGTTGGTAGTCTGGATTTGTATTGTATTGAGCCTTCTTCCGAACTGGAATTGATTCCTGAGCAAATTGATTTTGCAGCCATGATTCCCTTTCAGGTGTCAAAACTGGTGAGCAAGGAGCAAGGCCGTCGGGCACTTTCCAAAATTGAAAAACTGATCATTGGCGGATCATTTGTGCCTACTGATCTCATAAATCGGTTACAAAATATCTCCACCCAGGTGTGGCAAACTTATGGTATGACAGAAACCATAACTCATATAGCATTAAGAAGAGTTAATGGTAGTAATAAATCGAACTGGTACACAACATTACCGAGTGTTTCAGTGAAGCTGGATAATAGGGGGTGTTTGATAATTAGTGCTGATCATATAGGCGTTAGTAATCTTATAACTAACGATCTGGCTGAAATTAATGAAACAGGGAAATTTAAAATTAAGGGCAGGGTTGACAATATAATAATCAGTGGTGGCATCAAATTCAACCCAGAAGAAATTGAGATTAAACTGTCGGGTGCAATTTCAAACGATTATTTTATAGGAGGTTTAAATGATAATGAGTTAGGACATAGACTGGTGTTGTTTATTGAAGATGAAAGAACCTTAAAACGAAAAGTATTTGATCTCTGGGAAATGATAGAAGGAAAACTGACAAAACTTGAAATTCCGAAAGAAATCATTTTTATACCATCCTTTAGCAGAACTACTTCTGGAAAAATAGACAGAAAAGCTACAATTAACAGTTTAAAAATATAGTTTTTAAACATTTTTTTTTCTTTTATTTGCAATCAAATTTAAAAACACTTTTTATGAAAAAAATTAAAATACTTTTTATTGCAATTCTCTTTCCAGTAATGGTTTTCTCACAAGGCGCTGAAATTGTTCCTTTTGTCGGATATATGTTTGGCAGCAGTGTAAACTATTATGAAGGTAAATACAAGGTAACTGATGGCATGGATTATGGTGTATCAGTTCTTGTTCCGATTCAGCAGGTCGTTGACCTGGAAATCAACTATACGCGTATGGATAGTGAGGGAAAATTTACGGCTAACCCTAGCTATCCAGGATACACAGACAAACAGACATCTATGAGTACCAATTACTTTCAAATAGGTGCAGTAAAAGCAATTACGCTTCAAAATCCTAAAGTAGTTCCCTTCGGCTCCTTTTCATTGGGTGCCACATGGTTTGATTTTGCTGATTACCAGGATACCTGGTTGTTCTCAATCACTGCCGGTTTAGGTGCTAAATTCATGTTTTCAGACCGTGTTGGTATTATGGTTCGTGGCCGTTTTATGTTACCCATGTTTTTTGGTGGTGTTGGTTTTTATGCAGGAACCGGTGGCTCTGGTTTAAGCCTCAACAGTTATGGAGCTATAATCCAGGGAGATTTTAATGCAGGATTGATTATTAAATTAGGTAACTAAGATTAGATATTATAACAACTAAAGAAAAACGCCTGTCAGTTAATGGGCGTTTTTTTGTGCCTCCACTCAGCATAGTCTCCTGACTACACCGCAAGATACTCCCATCACTTCTTAAATCTATTACTCTTTTCGGTAATACCAGGTTTAGCATTTTATAATATTTGCTATATTTGAATTGTTTAACATGCAAACCAAATGAGTGCCCTTCTTATTTTTATCCTGAGTATCATATTGTATTATATGGCAAAGACAGTATATGAGTCATATATTTTACACGCTGTGACTAAATCTTTTTAAGGAAAACGTTTTAGCATGAATACTACTCAAAGCTTGGTTTCAGGAGTGATAGTGATGCTGGCAATTATTGTGATTGCAGTTTTACTTAAAAATTTTGGCATATTAAAAAAGGATGATAGCCAATTGTTCAGCCGTATTGTTTTGCAGGTCACTCTTCCAGCTGTTATCTTTTCATCCCTCGCATTACAACATTTTAGTAATGAGTTCTTATTAATGGCCGGAATAATGGGTGTGATTGAAATAGCAGTGATTATCATGGCCTGGCTGATTGCAACTATGTTGAAATTTAAACCGGGCGAAAAAGGAGCACTTATTTTAGTTTCTGCATTTGGAATGACCGCCTTGTTGGGTTATCCAATCATCAGGCAGGTTTTTCCCGACAATGCATTGGCCATGGAAGAAGCTGTGGTCACCAGTGAATTTGGTGTAGGCTTGCTATTATTTATTTTGGGACCATTAATTGCGATGTATTATGGCGAATCAAAGCTTGAGGGTAGGTTTATCATGAAGTCAGTAAAAAAGTTTTTTGTTTCACCCATTTTTGTCGCACTTGTTGCCGGAATTTGTTTTTCCTTTATTCCTTTTAATCAGGAAAGCCAGGTGTTCACCACTTTCGTTCAATTTTTTAAGTTAATCGGTAATGCCAATTTGTTGATGGTAGCTTTTACCATCGGGCTAATTATTGAATTCAAACAAATAAAACACATCTACCTGTTTTTGGGTATTGCCATTTTGTTAAAACTCATTGTAAAACCCCTGTTAGCCGTGTGGTTTACCGGTGGCCCCCATTTCACTGAAATGATGCGTGAAATTGTGCTTATTGAAACGGCTTTGCCATCAGCTATACTTACTGTTGTTTTTGCAAAACAATATAACTGCAGGCCTGAGCTGGTTTCCATGGCTATTATGGTAACGCTAGTATTAAGTGTAGCTAGTGTCAGTTTGATATTTATAGGCTTTTTTTAAAGTATGAAAAAGAAAAATAAACATATGATTGTTTGTACTGGAGCGTCAAAAATAAATTTGATGCCCTGAAAAGATTTGATCAGGAAAAAGGCAGAATTATAGAAGTTATTGAAACCCAACAGGATAAAAAACGTAAATAAAAAATAACAAGTACAAAACTTATTAATTATGAAAAAGAAACAAGCATTCTATGCGGCTATTTTAGTACTCGTATTAAGCATTTTAACGATCCAGTTTGGATGTAAAAGTGACAATGACGATTCGATACCTGAACGGAAAACACCGGTTTGGGCCGTAGGAGCCGCAGATAGCACAAATTATGGCACTATTCTATACTCTACTGATGAAGGAATTCACTAGACAAGACAGGGAGATAGCACACCCGCATTACTCGGTGTTAGTGTTAATGATGTTTGGGCGGTTGATGAAAACAAAGTCTGGGACGTTGGTACGGGAAACGTTATATTAAAAACCACGGACAAAGGCGAAACATAAAACCGGATACAGGCTCTATTGCAGCGTTCCGATGTTGAACTTTTTTCTATATCATTGATCGGTTCAGACAATATCTGGATAAGTGGTTCTTATGGCACGGTTTACAATTCAACAGATGGTGGAAATACATGGACCACTGTTGTTTCTGAAGTTTTCGATAATAAATATTTTCAAGGTATTCAAGCCATTAATTCAAATGTAGTATATGCTACCGGGGGTTATGAAGGAAGCAATACACGGGGATTTATTGTCAGAACTACCGATGGCGGACAAACTTGGGATTCGATTACTCCGACAGATAATTATAACAAAAACCTTTGGATAGGGATTACTTCATCTGATCCAAATAATATTGTTATTTATGGCGGACATTCACATTATATGTATAGCAATGACGGAGGCCAAAACTGGAAAAATGACTCTGTACCAGATACAGGAGGAACCGGGGGTGCAGATATCAACTGCCTGACGATGCTAGATAATAATACATGGTGGGGCGCATTTGATTATGATTATATTGGTTTGACTAGCAATGCTGGTGATTCATGGGATAAACAAACTTCAGTTCCCCCATTGGGTATGTGGTTGCTGGGTATTGATTATTACGATTATAACTTGTGTGTTATAGTTGGTTCTAGTACAAGCTCAAACAATGGAAAAATAATTCAAACTTCGGATGCCGGCAAAAATTGGAATCTGAAATACGAAACTGATGCCTGGATGCAGAAAGTGTCGTTTATTAAGTAAAAAACTAACAAAAAAGACCCTGATAACTTTTGCTATCAGGGCCTTTCTTTAAGTCGGAGTGACAAGACTTGAACTTGCGACCTCTTGACCCCCAGTCAAGCACGCTACCAACTGCGCCACACCCCGCTCCGATCGCCGAAGCCTTAGCGAAGACGATCACTTTATAAATTAAACTTGACAAGAACGTCAAATATCTAATCAGTTGCAAAAATAGTATATTTTTAAATGAGGGAAAACTTTCTGAAAAGAAATAAACAAGTCAGTTTGTCAGATTATTTGTTCCGGTCATGGAATTTAATCCTGCGAAACCATTATTTTTGCCGCGGCACACAAATTGATAAGCCATTAACTCAATCTGACAAATATTAAAATCGAAATACCATGGAAAAAACCAAATGCCTGATCATAGGCTCTGGCCCTGCTGGTTACACAGCGGCCATTTACGCGGCACGTGCCGACCTGAACCCTATTGTTTATCAGGGGATGGAACCCGGTGGCCAGCTCACAACAACAACCGAAGTAGATAACTTTCCGGGCTACCCCGAAGGAGTGGAAGGGCCGAAAATGATGGAGGACCTGAAAAAACAGGCCGAGCGTTTTGGCAGTGACATCCGCTGGGGTGTGGCATCAGAAGTGGATACCTCCGAAAGGCCGTTCAAAGTAAAAATTGATGACGGAAATGAACTGCTGGCCGATACACTCATTATAGCCACGGGTGCCACAGCCAAATACCTGGGTATTGAGTCAGAAGAAAAATTCAGGGGTGGTGGTGTTTCGGCTTGCGCTACCTGCGATGGTTTCTTCTATAAAGGTAAAGATGTAGTTGTAGTTGGCGGAGGGGATACTGCTGCCGAAGAAGCTACGTACCTGGCAAACATGTGCAAAAAGGTGTATTTAATACATCGGCGCGATGAGTTAAGAGCATCAAAGGCCATGCAAAAAAGGGTGCTCAATACGCCAAATATCGAAATGCTGTGGAATCATGAAGTAAAAGAAATTGTGGGTGTTGAGGAAGGCTTTACAAAAGCACTGAACGGCGTTGTTGTTTTTAACAATAAAACCGGGGCCGAAAAGAAACTTGATGTGGAAGGATATTTTGTTGCCCTCGGACACACACCTAATACGGATCTTTTCAAAGGAAAACTGAATATTGACGAAACCGGATATCTGATCACGAAACCCGATTCAACAGCGACTAACGTGCCCGGTATATTTGCCTGTGGCGATGTGCAGGACAAGCACTTTCGCCAGGCGATTACCGCCGCCGGAACAGGTTGTATGTCGGCTATCGAAGCAGAACGGTTTCTGGGCGAACAGGATTAATATCACTGAAATATAAATTCCCCTATTTATAAATTCAAGCTGCTCTGATAGGGCAGCTTTTTTTATCTTTGAGAATTAATTCTGCCAACAAAGACATTAAAGCTGAACGTGTAAATAACTAAATAATAAAAAGTAAGTCCTGAAAGCTTTCAGGAGCCTGGCTTAAGGGCTAACATAAAATAAAAATTATTTACGATCTCATTGGTTGAGGATCGTTAAAAGTTCACTCCATGAAACTCGGCAAAAGGGAAAAGAAAATTGTATTCGCATCTAAAGTAAGCGTTGCCGGAAACGCCTTTTTGTCGGTGTTGAAAATAGTTGTCGGTCTGATGGCAGGAAGTCTTGCTGTAGTAGCCGACGGAATTGACTCGGCCAGCGATATCATCACGTCTCTCGTCACTTTATACACCGCTCATATCGTTGCCCGACCACCTGACAAAAAATATCCTTATGGCTACCAGAAAGCCGACACCATAGCCGCCAAAGTACTGGCATTCATCATTTTCTTTGCCGGTGCCCAGCTGGCACTCTCGTCTATCGAAAAGCTTTTGGAACCTGAACCGCCGGTTATGCCGGATCATATAGCCGCTTACATCATTATCCTGTCTATCATAGGCAAATACCTGCTTTCGGTTTATCTAAAAAAAGTGGGAAAAGAGGTGGACAGCGCCATGCTGACCGCCAACGCCCGGAACATGCAGAACGATGTGATCATTTCACTCTCTGTGCTGACGGGGCTTGTTTTTACATTCATCTTCCAAATGCCCATAATTGATGTGATTACTGCCCTGCTGGTAAGCGGTTACATTATGTATATTGCCTTCAAAATATTTATGCAGACCAACCGTGATCTTATGGACGGCGTGGATGATGAGGAAATCTACCGGAAGATCATCGAACAGGTGAAAAGTGTGGAGGGAGCTACCAATCCGCACAAAATAAGGGTACGGAAAATGGCGCATCTGTACATCATAGCTCTTGATGTTGAGGTGGACGGAACTATCCCGCTGGAAAAAGCACATGAGCTGAGCGCCCGGGTGGAAAAAAGGATCAAGGGCAACATCCCGAATGTATATGATGTGCTGGTGCATGTGGAACCCATCGGAAATTGTGAAGAGGACGAGGTTTTCGGTGTTTCCGAAGATGAACTGTAAACTGCCGTTAGATTGTTAAGAAACAATTATCTCCTGAACAAATTCTCATAATTTACTTGCCGTGTTATCCGCCTTTGAGAAAATGCAGTAATTTTTAATAATTTTCTCAGCAACGGCAACATTTTTTTGCTTTTTTTTTGCTGAAGAAAGAAAGTAAGTCCCGAAAGTTTTCGGGAGCCCGGCTTGAGGGTATCACACAACCTGGATATATCTTATGCAGAAATGGTTGAAAATAAGTTGATGAATTCTCCCTCTTTCGCTTTGTGTGCTGACATCCTTTTGTATCTTTGCAATTGCTTCTAAATCCTTAATTTGTTCGTGTTATGGTGTCTATTTTCCATTCCCCCAAAAGCCCGTATTACTTGGTGCAATCCGTCAAAAAATTAGTTAAAAGCGACCTGGAAAAGCTGACCTGGCTGTTCAGTGGCGCCGACGTATGTGACGATGATCATATTCCGGGTTTTTTTGTTGGTCCCCGCAGGGAAATGGTCACCCCATGGAGCACCAATGCGGTGGAAATCACGCAAAATATGGGCATCGAAGGAATTCAGCGGATTGAAGCCTTCGAAAAAGTTCAGAATGAAGAAGCACCCTACGATCCGATGTTACAGCAATTATACAACGGGCTGGACGAAAAGGTCTTTGAAGTACCCGCCGTTGCCGAACCCGTGCGCGAGGTGGAAGATGTCAGTACATACAACGTAGATGAAGGCTTGGCCCTTAGCGATGATGAGGTAGAATATCTGGAAAAGATAAGCCAAAAGATAGGGCGTAAGCTGACCGACTCCGAAGTTTATGGTTTTGCCCAGATCAACTCGGAACATTGCCGCCACAAAATATTTAACGGTACATTCATCATCGATGGCCGCGAAATGAAAGATAGCCTGTTTGCTCTGATTAAAAAAACTTCGAAAAAACACCCCGACAATCTGGTGTCGGCCTACAAAGATAATGTGGCATTTATTGTCGGCCCTCAGATCGAACAGTTTGCCCCTACCACACAGGATAAGCCGGATTTTTTTGAGATAAAAGACATTTCCTCTGTCCTCTCATTGAAGGCAGAAACCCATAACTTTCCTACTACCGTAGAGCCTTTCAATGGTGCTTCCACCGGCAGTGGTGGTGAAATTCGTGATCGGCTGGCAGGAGGGAAGGCAAGCTGGCCACTGGCCGGAACAGCGGTTTATATGACATCCTATACCCGCCGCGATGAAGCCAAAGAGTGGGAAAACAGGATCGAGCCCCGCAAATGGCTGTATCAGGAGCCGGAAGAGATCCTGATCAAAGCTTCGGACGGGGCATCCGACTTTGGAAATAAATTCGGCCAGCCATTGATCAACGGAAGTTTGCTCACCTTCGAACACGAAGAAGCGGATAAAACCTATGGTTATGATAAGGTGATTATGCTGGCAGGAGGCATCGGCTTTGCCAAAAAAGAGGACGCCCAAAAGGGTCTGCCCGAAGAAGGGGATCTTATCATCGTATTGGGTGGCGATAACTACCGTATCGGTATGGGCGGTGGCGCTGTGTCGTCGGTGGCAACGGGCGAATTCGGCAACAGCATCGAGCTGAATGCCGTACAGCGCGCCAACCCCGAAATGCAGAAGCGTGTGGCCAACGCTATCAGGGCGATGGCCGAAGCGGATGTAAACCCTATTATCTCTATCCATGACCATGGAGCCGGTGGCCACCTGAACAGCTTGTCGGAACTGGTGGAAGATACCGGAGCGGTGATTAAAGTAGATAAGCTGCCGGTAGGCGACCCGACGCTGTCTGCAAAGGAAATCCTTGGCAACGAATCACAGGAGCGTATGGGCCTGGTCATCAAAAAGAAGGATGTGGAGCAACTGGATCGGGTAGCGAAAAGGGAACGGGCGCCAATCTACGAAGTGGGGGAAGTGAAAAGTGATAAATACCTGAAGTTCGTTACCGACACGGAAGAATGCCCGATTGATCTCGAACTGGAATATTTCTATGGCAAACCGCCGAAGACAGTGCTCACCGACACCACACAGGAGCCTGACTTTGCAAAAGTCGGCTATGAAGAAAATAAGTTTGAATTGTACCTGGCAAATGTGCTGCGGCTGGAAGCAGTTGCCTGTAAAGACTGGCTGACCAATAAAGTGGACCGCTCCGTAACGGGAAAAGTAGCCACACAGCAATGTGTAGGTGCTGTTCAACTCCCGCTGAATAACCTGGGAGTGATGGCACTGGATTACCAGGGGTTAAAAGGAATTGCTACGGCATTGGGGCATGCCCCGGTATCTGGCTTGGTTGACCCTGGCGCCGGTTCGCGGCTGGCAGTAGCCGAATCGCTGACAAACCTGCTGTGGGCTCCGTTAAGCTATGGGCTAAAAGGAGTCTCGCTGAGCGCTAACTGGATGTGGCCTGCCAGAAACAAAGGAGAAAATGCCCGCCTGTACCAGGCAGTGAAAGCCCTGAGCGATTTTGCCATGGAACTGGGAATCAATATACCTACCGGCAAGGATTCGTTGTCGATGACCCAAAAATACCCGGACGGACAAACGGTTTATGCCCCGGGAACGGTGATCATTTCGGCCGTTAGCGAGGTGAAGGACATCCGAAAGACAGTTACTCCGAACATCAAGCCGAAACAAGGATCAAAGATCATCTATATAGATTTTGCAAAATCAGGCTTTGAGTTAGGCGGCAGCAGCTTTGCCCAAACATTGAACAGGTTGGGAACAGCGGTGCCTGACGTGGCTGACGCCCGTTATTTTGCCCATGCCTTTGAAACACTGCAACAACTGGTCAGCAAAGGCAAAATATTAGCCGGTCACGATATTTCGGCGGGAGGGCTTGCAACAACGCTGCTGGAAATGAATTTCCCCAACTACGAAATGGGTATGACACTCAATCTGGATGTTTTTGAGGAGAAAGATCTGATAAAAGTGATGTTCAGCGAAAAACCCGGCGTTGTAATCCAGGTTGCTGACGATGAGGCAGAGCTGCTGCTGAAGAAAAGCAGCTTGTCGTACCATGTTCTTGGAGCCGTTGCCCACAATTTTATTATTAAGCTGAAGAAGAATAAAAAGGAATATGTACTCGACATTGACCGTTTGCGGGATGTGTGGTACGAAACATCATACATGCTCGACCGGAATCAGAGCGGTGAAGGAAATGCCCACTGCCGGTTCAGGAACTATAAACGGCAGGAACTGAGCTTTTACTTCTCGCCTGATTTTAACGGCAATTTAAGTACCTATGGGCTGGAAATGAGCCGGCGCCGAAAAAGCGGTGTCAAAGCAGCTATTATCCGCGAAAAAGGTGTGAACGGAGACCGGGAAATGGCCTTTGCCCTACACTTGGCTGGATTTGATGTAAAAGATGTGCACATGACCGACCTGATTAAGGGAAGGGAAGACCTGTCGGGAGTGAACATGATCGTTTTTGTAGGTGGATTCTCCAATTCCGATGTACTGGGTTCGGCCAAAGGATGGGCTGGTGCGTTCCTGTACAACCATAAAGCCAAAAAAGCACTGGACGATTTTTATGCACGTAACGATACGCTAAGTCTGGGTGTGTGTAACGGTTGCCAGCTTATGGCAGAACTCGGGCTGATCTATCCGAAACATCCTGAGAAACTGAAAATGCTGCATAACGATTCGGGTAAATTCGAATCGAATTTCATTAACGTGGATATCCAGGATACCAACTCCGTTATGCTGAAAACGCTGTCGGGCTCAAGGTTGGGTGTTTGGGTGGCTCATGGCGAAGGAAAATTCAGTTTCCCCTACTATAAGGACAAATACAATATAGCCATGAAGTACAGCTATGATGTCTATCCCGGCAATCCGAATGGCTCCGACTGGTCCACAGCCGCCGTTTGCAGCAACGACGGGCGCCACCTGGCAATGATGCCACACCTCGAACGTTCGTTTTTTCCGTGGCAATGGCCTGAATACGGCGAACGGAGAAATGACGAAGTTACCCCTTGGATTGAAGCTTTTGTCAACGCTCGTAAATGGGTGGAGGGGAAAATTGTACGATCTGAAGTCTGAGAATCTACGCACAAACCAGCAACCAACAACCAATAACCTGACACATTACTTCGGCGCTGTTTTCAGCAGGTAAAGCCCGATCACAAAGTAGATAATGTTCGGTATCCAAGAGGCTACAACAGGTGACAGGCTTCCGTAGGTGGAAAATACCGTTGATATCTGCATCAATAATATGTAAGAGAATGTCAGTGCAAGCCCTACTCCAAGGTGCATGCCAATGCCTCCGCGTGTTTTCCTGCTCGACAGTGCTACCCCGATAAACGTAAGAATAATAATTGCGGCAGGCCCGGCAATACGCTTGTGTTTTTCAATCTCATATTTTTTATAAGCGATCGAACCTTTTCTTTTTTCCCTTTGGATCACCTCATTCAGCTCGAAAAAATTCATTTCTTCGAACCTGTCTTTTATCCTGTACAGGTCGAGTGGCTTCAGTGGAATACCGGCAAGTTCCTTTTCACTGCCAACGAACAAATGCTGCCCCGTACTGTCAAAAGTACGTTCGTAATAGTCTTTCAGCAGCCACGAACCGTCTGTCGTATCGTAGATGATCTTGTCGGCATTTACCTTATATGTCATTTTCTGGCCGTCAAATCTTTCCAGCGAAAATTTTCGCCCCTCCTGCAAGACACTTGAATAAGATTCTACGTAGACAAAAGAGCCGGGACTGATTTGCAGGTGCAGATTCTTGTCATTGTCTTTGGTGAGTTTCTCCATGTACTGGTTCTTGAAAATCCTTCTGGCTTTGTTCGTCTGGGGTATGAGAAAATTGCCGAGGTAGAATGACAGAATGGCTAGTAGAATTGCCGATATAAGATAGGGGAGAAGCAGCCTCCTGAAACTAACGCCACTACTCAGAATGGCAATGATCTCCGTATTTCCGGCTAACTTAGAGGTAAAGAAAATTACTGAAATAAAGGTGAACAGATAAATGAACAGGTTGATGAAATAGGGAATGAAATTGATGTAATAATCAACTACAATGGCTTTTAGGGGGGCTTCGTTCTTTATAAAACTGTCCAGGTTTTCCGATATATCAAAAATGATCACGATCATGATCAGCAGAGAGATGGCATAGAAAAAAGTGCCTAAAAATTTCTTGATGATATACAGATCGATAATCTTCATTAAGACGCAGTTATTACAATCGTTGTGTTACTTTTTTTGCCATCATTTCTTTCCATCCGGCAAAATCACCTTCGATAATATGTTTCCGGGCTTCGCGTACCAGCCAAAGATAAAAACTTAGATTATGCAGACTGGCAATCATGCCACCTAACATTTCTTTGGCTGCAAAAAGATGACGCAAATAGGCTTTTGTATATTGTGTATCTACGAACGAGTCGCCCTCTTCATCAATCAGGCTGAAATCGTTTTTCCATTTCTCATTCTTCATATTCATGATCCCGTTTCTGGTGTATAAAAGCCCGTGCCGTGCATTACGTGTCGGCATCACGCAGTCGAACATGTCAATGCCAAGTGCTATGCTTTCCAGGATATTCTCCGGGGTTCCTACACCCATCAGATAGCGTGGTTTGTCTTTTGGCAGGATAGTACACACAAACTCTGTCATTTCATACATCATTTCGTGGGGTTCGCCCACCGAAAGTCCGCCGATAGCATTTCCGGCGGCATTTTTTGAGGCGATGGTTTCGGCAGATATCTTACGCAGGTCGCGGTATGTGCTGCCCTGCACAATCGGGAACAATGCCTGGTTGTAACCGTATTTCGGTTCTGATTCACCGAAGCGCCGGATACACCTGTCCAGCCAGCGATGTGTGATCTCCATAGAATCTTTAGCATAGTCGTAAGCGCAGGGATACGGCGTACATTCATCAAATGCCATAATGATGTCGGCGCCGATGACGCGCTGGATGTCAATC
>DGOT01000049.1:0-210 GCA_002389465.1 Bacteroidales bacterium UBA4459
ATATTGATTATCGTGAACAGGCAATTCAGGATCGACGCCTCACTATCAGGAATTCTACTGTTGTTCATGGCCGTACTGGCAGCCGTTATCTATACGCTGTTTTTAAAAAAGTTATCGTTTAGCTATAAACCGGTGACCATAATTACATGGCAGAACCTTATCGGATTGATCTTTTTTGCCCCATTCTTTTTTATACATGATTTCAAAGAT
>DGOT01000049.1:334-6485 GCA_002389465.1 Bacteroidales bacterium UBA4459
CTGCCAAAAGTGATAGGCATTGGAATTGTTATTTGTGGTGTTATACTGTCTGAAGTTAATGTGACCGGTAAATTTTTTAAAAGAACAAAATCATGGATACAAAAATTTTAATCCTTGGCGCTGGTTTGGTTGGGCGTCCGATGGCGTTGGACCTGCATAAAGATGGTTCTTTAAAAATTGCAGTGGCCGATATCAATAAAGTATCATTGCAGAAAATAACCGAAGAAGGAATATTGAAAATAAAAACCGATCTATCAGACGAAAGTGAACTGAAGGCTTTGGTAGCGGATTACGACATCATCATGAATGCTGTCCCTGGAAGCCTGGGTTTTAAAACTTTGAGATGGTGTATTGAGGCAGGCAAGGATGTGGTTGATATTGCCTTTTACCCTGAAGATCCTTTTGAACTCGATGAGCTTGCCAAAGAAAAAGGAGTCAGAGCGATTTGCGATATGGGCGTAGCACCGGGTATGAGCAACCTGCTGGCCGGGTACGCTGCTTCAAGACTGAATGAGGTGGAGGAAATTGCCATTTATGTGGGAGGACTTCCTAAGGTGAGAACGAAACCGTGGGAATACAAAGCTGTGTTTTCACCGGCTGATGTTATTGAAGAATACACCCGTCCGGCAAGATTGGTTGAGCATGGCCAGATAATTACCAAACCACCATTAACAGAAATTGAATTGCTGGAGTTCGACCAGGTAGGCACATTGGAGGCTTTTAACAGTGATGGACTGCGTACACTGATGTTTACACTGAACGCCAGGCAGATGAAAGAAAAAACCTTACGTTATCCCGGTTATGCCGAAAAGATAGAATTGCTGGCAGACAATGGTTTTTTTGAAACAGAGGAATTAGATATCAGCGGAAGACTGGTTTCTCCACTGGAGATAACGTCAAAGTTGCTGTTTGACCAATGGAAACTACAGCCGGGTGAAGCGGATCTTACCGTAATGCGCATTATTGTGGAAGGTAAATATAAAGGTGAGGGCGTGCGTTATACGTTTGATTTATACGATGAGTACGATCCTGAAAGTGACATCCATTCGATGGCACGCACAACAGGATATTCGGCAACAATTGCAGTCCGGATGCTATTGCGCTGTCTTTTTACAACTCCCGGCATAACAGTTCCTGAGTACCTGGGAAAAAACAGGCAAATAGTTGATTTTTTCCTAGATGGTTTGAAAGAAAGAGGTGTTGTTTATACCATGAAATCAGAGAAAATAGAACGGGTTTCGGTTTAATTATCTTACCCGAAGTAATTCCTTAACCGGTTTTTTTTAATTTTAGCGTTCATTCATGGAGCATAAGAGAAAAAAATTTGGTGCGTTTTCCGGTGTTTTCACCCCTTCCATTCTAACAATACTGGGGGTGATCATGTACCTTCGTCTTGGCTGGGTAACTGGTGTAGCAGGTCTTTGGGGTGTGATTGCTATCATTCTGATTGCCCATGTTATTTCGGCTACAACAGGCCTGAGTATAGCTTCGGTGGCAACAGATAAGCGTATTGAAGCCGGCGGAATCTACTACATTTTATCGCGTTCGTTGGGTTTGCCCATGGGTGGATCAATCGGCATCACCTTGTTTATCGGTACGGCGCTGAGTATTTCTTTGTATGTCATCGGTTTCGCCGAGAATTTCCTGTCGTTAAGCCAGGTGCAAGATTTGTTACATCTTGCTCCGGACAGTTTAAACAGCATCCGTATTGTCGGATCTGCTGTACTGGTACTGCTGGTAATTATTGCATTGATAAGTACCAACTTTGCCATCAAAACACAGTTCATTATCCTGGCTGCCATTTTCTTGTCCCTAATTTCCATTATCGTTGGTATCCTTATGGGAAATGGAGTTCAGACAGTTGGGCCACAGGAGGTTGTTCCACCGTTCCGCGACTTTTCCTTTGTCGAGGTATTTGCCATTTTCTTCCCAGCCGTTACCGGTTTTACGGCAGGTGTAGCTATGTCGGGCGATTTGAAAGACCCGAAAAAAGATATACCCAAAGGTACCCTGCTGGCAATAATCACAGGCTTAGTCGTTTACCTGACACTGGCAGTTGGCTTTTATTTTTTTGTTGACCGGCAATTATTACTGAATAATTACAACTTCCTGATGACGATTGCCTGGATACCTATTCTGGTGGTGGCAGGTGTTTGGGGAGCTACACTTTCATCAGCTTTAGGGGGTGTGCTTGGAGGCCCGCGGATTATACAGGCTGTTGCACAGGATCGTATTGTTCCGCGTTTTCTTGGCAAAGGTTACGGTAAAAACAATGAACCTCGTAACGCCCTTGTATTTACCTTCCTGATTTCCGAGTTGGGTATCCTCGTTGGTGACCTTAATGTGATCGCCGGCATTGTAACTATGTTTTACTTGACTGCGTACGGTGTCATTAACATTTCTTTTGCTTTGGAAAAATGGGCGAGCACCGACTTCAGGCCATCTTTCAGAATCCCCATCTGGATTGGTATTGTCGGTTTTCTGGCCAGTTTTATGGTGATGTTTCAACTGGATATGCTGTCCATGATAATCGCCCTGGTGATCATTGGTTTTATCTATTATTTCATCAATAAAAAACAATTGCATTTGGCTATGGGTGACGTGTGGCAGAGTGTCCGTTATTCGATACTTCGAAAAATGCTGACTCAGCTCGATAGAAGACAACTTGATGAGCGGAACTGGCGCCCCAACATCTTATTGTTCAGCGGAGGGACGAAACACAGGCCGCATTTAATTGAATTTGGAAAATACATGGCGGGTGAGCACGGACTGATATCAAATTTTGACCTGGTGCTGAACAAATCTTCACGGGTACTCTTTCCGAAAAACAAACAGCAAATCGAAGATGACGAAAACGAACATGTCGAAGGGATTTTTGCCCGCAGGCAGGAGTGTAATGATATCTATGAAGGAGTAAAAACCATTGCCGCTACCTATGGATTTTCCGGCGTGGAACCCAATACGGTTCTGCTCGGGTGGGGGCGCCATACCGAGAACCCTATCGAATTTGCCAAAATGCTCAAATATATATCTGATCTTGACTTGAATATTGTTCTGCTGGATTTTGATGCAGAGCGAGAATTTAGGAATTACCGGCAGATTGATATCTGGTGGCGGGGCGGCTCCAACAACGGTAACCTGATTTTGTCGCTTATCAAATTTATAAGGACTTCCTATAACTGGCGGCTGGCCAAAGTGCGGTTGATGGTCATTAATCATGAGGAGAAGAAAAAACGGAAAATAATTATCGATGCAAAAAAAGTACTGGAAAACATGCGGATGGATGCTGAAGTAAAAGTGATTAACAACGAAAAAGAGAAGCTGTCCGTAAATAAAATCATCAAAAGAGAGTCTGCCGATGCGGATCTGATATTTCTCGGTCTGGCCGAAGTCAGGAAAGGGAACGAAGAAGAATTTGTGAAAAGAGCTGATGATTTATATAAGGAGTTGGGAACTATCGCTTTGGTGAAGGCATCTACTTTTTTCAACGAATTGCACATAGGTTTGTGATCAGATATTTGCATATGTTTGCAAAACACAAAATTCATTCTTTTGAATACCGAAAAGATTAAAGAAATAAACGGCAGGCAATTATACGACAGCTTTATGTCGGGAGCACACCGGATTTTTGAAAATCAACGTTTACTGAACAAGATTAATGTTTATCCGGTTGCAGATGCCGATACGGGTACCAATCTTGCCTCTACCATGAGATCGATTATCCAAAGTTCGCAACCGCACCAAAACCTGAAGGTGTCCGCAGTTTCTATTGCTGATGCCGCCTTAACTGGTGCCAGGGGAAACTCAGGAATAATTTTTGCTCAGTTCCTTTACGGTTTCAGTAATGAGCTCAAAGCCAAGGAGTCCATCACGGTGGAAGATTTTGCAGCGTGCATGAGAAGTGCCGTTAATTACGCTTACGAAGCGATTGCCAACCCTACGGAAGGTACGATCCTTTCCGTGATTAAAGACTGGGCGGACCATCTCTGCCATGTGAAAGAAAACTGGGACGACTTTAAGCTGGCACTTGTGGAAGCTTTTGAGAAAGCTAGTGAATCGTTGAAAGAAACGTCGGTTAAAATGAAGGAGCTGACAAAAACGGATGTTGTGGATGCCGGGGCTAAAGGTTTTGTGTATTTTCTGGAAGGTATGCTCGAGTTCTTTAGAACAGGTGAACAGATAGACATGGAAACGCTGGCAGCAGACGAGGTGGTGGTGGAAGATGTGATCGGCCATGATGTCATCACTTATCGCTATTGTTCCGAGGCACTTATGACGGGTAAAAACCTTGACAAAAACCAGATTAAAAAACTTATTGAAGGTTTTGGCGATTCCTTAGTTATTGCCGGCTCGCCACAAAAGATGCGCATACATATTCATACCGATACCCCGTGGCTTTTGTTTGTTGAGTTAGGAAAATTGGGAAATATAACGGCGCAGAAAGTGGATGATATGGTGATGCAGAATGTCGTTGCTTCATCCACCGGCAACAGGGTGGCTCTGGTGACGGATTCTTCGTGTGATCTACCGCAGGAACTGGTCGAAAAGCACAGGATACACGTGGTGCCGTTAAGTATTCATTTCGGAGAAACATTTTATCTGGACGGCATTACAATGAAACCCGAGCAGTTCAATAAAATGTTGGATGATGCCCCCGTATACCCTTCAACTTCGCAACCCGCATTTAAAGAATTTTACAACCGCTTCAGTTATCTGTCCACACATTATCAGAGTCTGATCAGTATCAATTTAAGTAGTAAACTCAGCGGAACCTGGCAAAATAGTCGGAATGCTGCCCGGAAAGTGTCGGAACAAACAGGAAAAAAAATTGACGTGGTGAATAGCAGACGGATAACTTCCGGAATGGGGCTTATTATTTTGCGTGCAGCAGAAGCACTTGAAGTGGGAATAACTCACGATGAACTGATGGAAAAAATTCCGGGTTGGATCGACAGATCAAAAATCCTGGTTACCACGCGTACCCTCAAATACATAGTAAAAAGTGGTCGGGTAAGCAATACCAAAGGATTTATCGGGAATCTACTGAACTTGAAACCGATCGTTGTTGTTGCCAATGACGGAAACATTCAATCCTTCGGAAAACCCTTCACGTTGAAGCAATCCATGCGGCTGGTGATGAAAGAGTTTGAAAAGATTCTCCAAGACCATTCGGTGTGGGGGTATGCCATCTCACACGCCAGTAACCTGAAAACAGCCGAATGGTATGCCGGGAAAATGGAAGCACTGACAGGACAACCTCCCCTATTCATTCACAATGCTTCTCCTGCATTGGTGGCCAATGTTGGGCTGGGTGTGGTGGCCATTAACGTGTTGATGGAATAACTCTTTCAGACTTAAGCCTTGAGTTTTTGATTTTAAAATTATCTCGCCGGCAGACTGGGATATCAAAAAAAGGTTGTTATTTCGAATTCGATGTCATTCCGAAGGAAACACAGAGCAGCGAAGCGATGAGGAAACTCTCCGGTAGTACCCACTATACTAAAACATCCCTTTTTCTTTCATGGGCAGTCACTTGTCGGTGAGCCTTCTCAGTCGCGCCTCCTTCGAGATAACAGGAAAGTGCAAATGACAGTGCGGTTTTTATTGATTCTAAATTCGTAAAATTTATTTTTAGCACAATCGGAATTGCTAACTTTGCGCGTAAATTCTAACCCATGATCACAAGACAACTGACACACCCTGAAAGTATTGTTGTTGTAGGTGGTTCCAACGATAATCATAAACCCGGAGGAAGTATTCTACGCAACCTGATCGAAGGAGAGTTTGCCGGGAAACTCTATGTGCTTAACCCCAAAGAGGATGAGGTGCAGGGCATAAAAAGTTACCGCGATCCGCACGAACTTCCGGATGTAGACCTGGCCATCATCGCCATTGCGGCGAAATATACGCCCGACACGATCGATTACCTGGCATACAACAAAAACACACGGGCATTTATCATTTTGTCGGCTGGTTTTTCCGAAGAGAGTGAAGAAGGGAAAAAGCTGGAAGATCGAATTGTGAAAACGGTGAATGAGGTAGGAGCATCCCTCATCGGCCCTAACTGTGTGGGTGTGCTGACCCCTCAATACCATGGTGTGTTTACCAAACCTATCCCAAAACTGGATAAAAATGGTTGCGATTTTATCTC
>DGOT01000049.1:6529-8354 GCA_002389465.1 Bacteroidales bacterium UBA4459
GTTGGGAACTCGGCGCAGATGGGTGTGGAGGATGTCCTCAAATACATGGATGAAAGTTTCAATCCGGAAACCGATTCAAAGATCAAACTGCTCTATCTGGAGTCTATTGAAAAGCCTGATATGCTACTGAAACATGCTTCTTCGTTGATCAAAAAGGGATGCCGTATTGCAGCCATCAAAGCGGGTGCTTCTGAGGCAGGAAGCCGTGCCGCTTCATCGCATACCGGAGCGTTGTCAAGTCCCGATAATGCTGTCAGTGCTTTGTTTAAAAAAGCGGGTATTGTCAGATGCTATGGAAGAGAAGATATGATATCGGTGGCTTCGGTATTTACATATCCCGAACTGAAAGGGAAAAATATAGTAGTGATCACCCATGCAGGCGGTCCGGCGGTGATGATGACTGACACTTTGTCGAACTGGGGGCTGAGCGTGCCGCTCATCAATGGTACTGCAGCCGATGAATTGAAAGAGAAACTATTCCCCGGCTCAGCCGTTGCCAATCCTATCGATTTTCTGGCCACCGGAACGGCAGATCAACTGGGGACTATCATCGATTATGTGGATAAAAAATTCGATAATATCGATGCCATGGTAGTAATCTTTGGTACGCCGGGGTTGTTTGAGATCTACGACGTATATGACGTATTGGAAAAAAAGATCCGTACGTCTTCCAAACCGATCTTCCCCGTACTGCCCTCAACGCTGTCAGCGAAAAATGAAGTGAAAGCGTTTGTATCCAAAGGCAGGGTTTATTTCCCCGATGAGGTGAACCTGGCCATCGCGTTGTCGCGGGTATATTACACCCATAAACCTTTTGAAAAGGAAACCGAGGGGATTTCACCCGACAGACAAAAGATAAGAGATGTGATTGACGAAGTGGGAAACGGATATTTATCACCTGAAAACATACAGGAACTTCTTGATGCTGTTGGACTGCCGCGTGTCCATGAACAAACTTTTTACAGCAGGGAAGAACTGCTGAAAAATTTATCTTCTATCGAATATCCGGTTGTGATGAAAGTGGTAGGACCGGTGCATAAGTCGGACGTAGGTGGAGTGACGTTGCATATAAAAGACGATAAAAAACTACTGTCGGAGTTCGATCGCATGATGAGTATTGATGAAGCTGTAGGTGTATTGGTTCAGCCGATGCTGAGTGGTCATGAGTTGTATGCCGGTGTCAACAGAGAACGTAAATTCGGGCACATCATCATGTTTGGTTTGGGCGGGATCTTTATAGAGGTTTTTAAAGACGTACGTTCAGTGCTGACACCTGCAGGCAAAGCGGAAGCGCTGAACGAAATAAGGCAACTGCGTGGATATAAATTATTTACCGGTGTACGTGGGAAACCGGGCATTGACGAACAGAAATTTGCTGAGATCATCAGTCGGCTTTCGTTGCTGACAGAACTGGCTCCCGAAATCACTGAGATGGACCTGAACCCGTTGCTCGCCGAAGGAAGTAAAATCACGGCGATTGACGCAAGAATTCGTATCGAAAAATAGTAAAGTGATGATAAAAAGAGCGGACATATATTTTACTCTTTTCGTTGTGTTCCTCTTTTTACCGCTTGTGCTCAGCGATCAGGCCTTTAGCTTTTACAAAACATTTAACCATGAACATGGTCTGGTTACCTCTTTTATCAAATTTGCTGTATTGGCAACATTGGGGGAATTGATAGGATTAAGAATAAGGACAGGAAGCTATTTCGTGAAAGGCTTCGGGATCGTTCCGCATATGGTGGTGTGGGGCTTCATCGGCGTGACTATAAAAATGGCTTTCATCATCTTCGCTCTGGGTACGCCTGCTTTTCTTGAATATTTG
>DGOT01000193.1:0-1019 GCA_002389465.1 Bacteroidales bacterium UBA4459
GTCAGGGAGCAAACCAAACAAGATCGTCGAATTAATAAAACCGGTCAGTTAGAATTTAATTTCGCACAAACAGATATAAAAAAAGATGGTGACAAAGTTGATTTACAAGAAGTTAAAAATTACTGGATGAATAAATTATCATACACACAGGTACAATTTGGTGTTGAAGAATTTGCAGATATGCTTGAAGAAACCAGGTGGTATATAAGCGATTTTCAAAAAGCATTTAATGATTTGTTAAGTGAAGGAAAAGTCAAAAACTTAAGTGCAACGAGAAAACGACCTGTACATGCAATACATTTTAAAAATAATTATGGTAAAGGTGAATTCCTTATTAAGGTAAAAAAATGAGCACAAAAACTTCAATTGAGTGGACAGAACATTCATGGAACCCAACAACAGGCTGCAATAAGATTTCACCAGGTTGCCAAAATTGCTATGCGGAAATTATGGCCCGTCGCTTAAGGGCAATGGGAGTTAAGGGTTATGAAAACGGTTTCAAGCTGACTCTTCAGCCAAAACGATTGCATGATCCATTACAACGAAAAAAGCCCACAATCTATTTTGTCAATTCAATGAGCGACCTGTTTCATAAAAAAATACCTGATAAATACATTAGAAAAGTCTTTGATGTAATGAATCAGTCGCCACAACATGTATTTCAGGTATTAACTAAACGTGCCGGACGAATGGTTCATTTTTTAAAATCATATAATGTATCAAAAAATGTTTGGATGGGTGTTAGCGTCGAAAATAAAAAGCATGGTGTGCCCAGGATTGATATGTTGAGAAAAGTTAACGCATGTATTCGATTTCTGTCATTAGAACCTTTAATTGAAGATATCGGCGAAATTGATTTGTTAAATATAGATTGGATTATTGTCGGCGGCGAATCAGGTCCAAAGGCACGTCCAATGAATCCTGAATGGGTTCAGAGCATAAAGAAACAATGCGATCAGAAGAATATTTTATTTTTTTTCAAGCAATGGGGCGGCTGGGGAGCAGACGGAAAAAAACGT
>DGOT01000193.1:1128-3380 GCA_002389465.1 Bacteroidales bacterium UBA4459
AATATACGATACCGGAAGAAAGAATTTAGGGCAGGGATCTTCAATCAAAAATCCAAAGTCTGATGGAGTGTCTTTTTTCTTCGCCTATTGGGAGGATTAACAAGAATAAGGCGGGAGGGTTATAAGTTCCCATTTTGTTCAATTTTTCCGAAAAGGTTGAAAAAACTTAATTTGATTGTTACAGATACCGATACATTATATTGAATAAGATGGAATTTTTATTTATCAGCTTTTATAAAAGCTGGTTTATTTATACATCCTATTAGCATTATCATATTGTTAATATTATGAAAAAGCACAACACTCATAAAATTGATTTATTGCTTAAATATACACTTTTAGTGGCAGGACAGGAAGATTGGGGGAACCGTGAGCTAGGGATGATTCATCTTATTAAATATCTATACCTTGCCGATTTGGCCTATTCAGAGCATCATAATGGGGAAACATATACAGGACTTAATTGGAAATTCTATAATTTCGGTCCATGGTCAGAAGAGCTATATCAAAGAATTGAACCTGCTTTACTTACAATCGGGGCAGAAAAAAAAGTATATCCAAGCACCAAATATGAAAAAGATTGTGTCAGATGGTCGATTCAAAACGATGATATGTTCGAAGAACTGGAGAGCGAATTAAGTATAATACTTACCGGCGCCATCCAGAGTTCGGTACATAAATTTGGATCAGATACCGAAGGGCTTCTACACTTTGTATATAAAACAGCGCCGATGCTTCAAGCTTCACCAGGAGAGACATTAGACTTTACACCTCATAAATCTAACGTTCAAGAATCTGAACAAGCGCAAGAAGAGGACACAATTTCTATTCCTTTAAGCACTCGCCAGCTAAAAAAGAGAAAAGAAAAGCTTTCCGCTATAAAAATACGTTTAAAAGAGAGATTGGATAAGAAAAAGAAACAAGTAAGATTTATCCCAACACCTCCAAGGTACGATGATGTTTTTTTTGAAGGTGTGAAATATCTTGATTCACTTGCCGGAAAGCCAATAGAACCTTTAGAAGGAACTCTTATTATAGCTGATAGTGTTTGGAAATCAAAAGCAAGGTTTGATCCAGATGTACCCGGATGATTCAATTCAAGGTATACTATCTCCAACTCCCTGGTGGGAAAAGGATAATAACCGGGATTATAAACGAGGCCGGTTGGTTAAATTTTTTGCCCCTCACGTTGATCAAAATCCTTTCACACTTATTTCTGTCGGCAGGGATGAACCCACAGAGCACAATACTGCCATTGTAAAAATTGCCCCCCTTGATATACGAAGTGTGCTACGATACCCAAAACTCCCTGTTGCAGCATTGCCTCAATACAAAAAAGAAGTAAGGGCTGTATATAGAGCCAAAAAACGTCCAGGTCTTATTGTTTGCAGTGGTGGAACTAAGATCGACAGGATTTTGACAACAGGAAAAGCTAAATGGCAAACCTCACGTACCGTGATAGTTGCACCTTACTACGGCGCTGATGAAGGTGAAAAAAGGTCTGGTTTTAAGCCGGAATTTGTAAAAAGAATTCGACGATGTGAATATCCGCAGTATATGTGGGATCTTTTACCAATCAATGGAAGTACTGAAGACTCGGTCATGAGATTGGATCACCTGCAGCCAGTCGGCCGGAGTCAAGACTCAATGGAACTTTTAGACTATTGTCTTAGTGACGATGCTCTTTTACTTTTCGATGAATGGCTGGAATGGCTTCTGAAGGGTTCTCTTGAAATCGGCACTATGTTCGGTGAACTTAGAGAAGAGCTAATAAATCTCCCTTAAATTTCCCATGATGCAATTATATTTCAGGTCATATCAGCTGTAATAATAGAAAAAACTTCAGAAGTGTAATGCCTCGTATTTAATATTATGCGGTCTGACGATGAATATTTGTACACTGTATATAACTGTATGCTCGTTTATAAGCCTAAAAAATATTGTAATATTGAAATCTCAGGAGATATCGTCAACAAGAGAATGTTGTATATTGAGTATACAATAATTCAGTATACTAAATGTTCGGTGGATATAACTAGATGAATTCGTTGTTTAATCTTTCTCCGGCTCACTTAGGTAATATCAACGTAGAGCAATCAGTGGAGATATTCCGTGACTTGTTATGGTGTCATGCAAGAAAACATGGCGTACCAATTACTAAGGTCCACATAACTAGTAGAGTTACGGTGAGGGATGGCGGAGTCGATGCAAAAATCGATGATGACATAACCGGTGTTCCAGAGGAGTTATTA
>DGOT01000225.1 GCA_002389465.1 Bacteroidales bacterium UBA4459
ATGAAAGACAAAGCAAAACTACGTCTGCTCAAAATTGCAGTGGACATGAAAGGACTAACTAAAGAAGAAGGGTTGCCAGACATTGCGGCCTATGTCTTTAGCCATTCCGGAAGATTTCTTAACAAGCAGGTGCTTAAACCTGACCCGAAAAGTTCGTCAATTGCTGTTGGGGAGATCAAGATTAAATCCAAACTTGACAACCTGATTGTCAAGATCGGTCCAAACATGGAAAATTTATCTATGCTGGACAAGAACCAACCTTTCACCGAGCGGGTGTCATTAAGTGAAAAACCCGAGTTGGTAGTGGATATTAGCAAGATCTACTGGATCTGCTGGTTGAAATATGCTTACAACGTAAAAGGAAGTGTAACAAAAACCAGTAATATTCCGATCTGTGCCGGCGAAGTGGATATTTATGATGTGGATATCCGCTATTGTATTCTAAAACTTCCCGGTCTTGTGATCGAGCGGATTCGTAAAGGGTTTATCGACATCATCGTTGATCCACCACCATTCGATCCGGATATTATCGATTTTGAAAGGCCACAGACCTGGTGGGGTGACAATGATGACGATGACTGGTGTGGTACGGGTCCCAAAGGTCCGTTTCCTCCTAAAATTGACATCTTAAAGAAGCTCGATTCTTTAGAGCCTAAATGGAGTTTTGCCCGCGACAGGTATCAGAACCTTGATAATGCGGTAACAAGGGTAAATGAAACAATGAACACCATGATGTTGAGTGAGAAACGCACTTTTCTGGATACAGAATTGGTGGAAGGAGTCAAGCTATCTCAGATACTCTATACCAATACAACTCAATTCAGAACTCTTCTCTTGGATCATTTTGTAATTATCCGTTATTGGTTATGCTGGTGGCCCTGGATATATTGGTTATGGTGGCCGTATTGTGGTTACAGCCTTGAACATCTGGGCACTACAATTCTGAAACCTGACGGTAGCTTTGATAAGACTGTATGGATCTCGGTTTGCCGCAAAGACACTCCGGACCTATGGTTCAGAGTAAGGCAGAATATCAATGGATTAGATCGGGTGATTTATGCCCGTTACCCTGTACCATGCAATACCTACTGGAACCATGCAAGTAATGTACCGGTTCATTTGCTGGTAACCGATCCTAATGCTATTGCCTGTCATCAGGGACATCCCGGAATTAGCACTCCATATGTGCTGCCCATGGGTATTTACGAAGATGAATGGTATCAGGTTGAGCAGGCTCATGTCAAAGCCCATTGTAATCCGGCGGTATCATTACCTGCCAACTGTGGACTATATAAGCAAACCGACCCTTATGGTACAAGGCTCGACCTACGCATGCAGTTTCATGATGACATTTACAATAACAACATCCATTACTATAGGTGGTCGTACAGAAAGCATGGCAATGTCAGCTGGGTCAGTATTGACACGCCTATTACACATCGTCATGTTAAAATGGTAAGTCCCGGGAAGTATACCATTGATGCAGTAAACCTGGGGCCGAAAACCAAAGGTGGTACTAACGATCTTTTTGAAGTACCTGATCCTAACCTTAGTTGGTTGTCAAACAGGAATGACTTGGCTTATGCAATATGGCATACCGCTACATGGAATGGTAGTATGTATATACCACAGGTCAGCGATGGAAAGTATGACCTCCGGCTGGAAATGTTTAATCAGAGCGGAAATAAGGTAAAACCTGCCACCGCCGGTTTTAAGTTCATACTCCCGACTGCGATTATTGGTAACCTTGATGATACACTGTTTGTGGAAACTGATGGAAGCCTGATCATGCATTTGCATGTGAACAACAAGGATACGGTTGCAGATATTAAGGACATAAAGCTCAACGGTGTAGCTATGGCAAATTGCCAGTTTCTTGAGTATTGTAATAAAGCAACAGACGATGTAACGATTAAGTATGATGCATATCATCCGACTGCAGTTTATGATTTTCTTGATCATTACAATTTGCATATCAGAAGAGGAATATACGGAACAGTAGTTCAGTCGCTTGTTAATCAACCTGCTTCGGTGGTGAATGAACAAAAATCCTACAAAGTGGTGGATCTTCTGGGAACGTACCAGCAATGCGCTTTCACGGTATCACTCCACACTTTTCCGCGTACCCGTGATGGCCACAGTCGTATCAGGGCATATGAAGCTTACGATTCGTCAGCATATGCTGTTACGGAAAAGGCAGTATGTCCATAAAGGACAGATGTTACATTTATGACTGATTTTAATATCGGCTGCAGACTAACTACAGCCGATATTTTTATGATAAAGTAATTAAAAATAATTACAATTATGATAGCAGTAATATCTTTTTCATTAAATAACAAAGAACAATGCCAAAAAGTTGAAAAGGCTAGTGAAAATGAGGCAATTGTATACTTTGTAAAAAGCACGGTAATAGCTTCTGCGGTTACTTTTAACTTCTTTGATTCAGATCAATGTATAGGAAAGTTCAAAGGGCAGGGTTATTTTATTTATCGATGCGAACCTGGCGAACATGTTTTTTGGGTTTCCAAAGAGTTCGCTAATTTCATGACAGCTGATTTAAACCCCGGACACACTTATCTTGTGGGGGTCTATGCAACAACAGGGGTGCTCACGGCCAACCCGATAATCTCTCCTATTTCTGCTGCTGATATCAAGAACATTACTAAAGCACTTAAAATACTAAAGAAAAAAGATCCTAAAACATTTTCTGAAGAAGAATTATCAGGCTGGACTGAAAAACACCAGACTTCTATAACCGAGAGCATGGCTCATTTTAGGAAGAAAGCCAACGAAGGTGCTGATTTTAAAAATTTAGCAGCTGATATGGCTTTACCTAATGAATATATCATGACGAATAAATAATAAATTATTATCATTCTTGAAACTTATTCAAAGGAAATAAAAGTGATTGCAGAAGTGGCAAGTCGCTTATGACACAAACATCGTTTATACGCAATCCTTGCGGAGAGATTAAAACCTAAATCCCAGCGCCAATCCAAAGTTGTAGCCGAACATCCATCCGTACAAGTCAAGCGAGGCGCTCTGGCTGTCAACGTAAACATTTTTTTCGGTGAGGGGCATATCCCAGTCTTCAAGTTTAGTCTTCAATACTTGCTGGTCATCCGAGGATAAAGGCATGGAAGAAACGGCTGAAACGCTGGCATTCTGGTATCCTGCAAGCGGGCCGAAAAACCACCAGTCAAGAGTCAGGTGTTTGCCAAGAAACCATTGGGCACCCAGCATAAGCCCACCGTAATTTGCGTTTGAGTGTCCTGAAAAAGTGAGACTCTCTTCTGCGCCCGGGTAATCGTCATAAACAAAGATCAGATGGCTCATCTCAATCCGGCTGAACCGGTATGCGGGGGCGATGTAAAACCCTTTGCCGTAACCTTTTTTGCCGACATAAAAGCGTAATTCAACCGAGGCGCCGTAATTGGATATTTTCATCTCTTTAAATGCCTCTTCGATGGCGGGATCGTCGCTGCCGAATATTTTGTTGTAAAAAGAGTTGATGTACGGAACGGATGATGTAGGCATAAACCTCCCGGTCAGGGTAGCTGATAAAAATTTGTTGATCACACGTTCATACTGAAGACTGAAATTCAAAAAAATCGGCGAAATAAGATTCAGCTTGATAATGTTCATTTTTAACTCTGCCTGTTCTGCGGATTGCACCGGTTGAAATGTTGTGTCAGCGACAGCTATAGTATCCGTTTGTGCAGATGCGCTGACATATAACCAGATACATAGAGTGATACTTAAAAGGATCTTGTCTGATTTCATAATCGTTGCTTGTTGTTGAATAATCAGTGGATCATAATTGCATTTTCATTTCAAATATACACGAAAATTTTCATCTTAGAGTTAGCGTATTTAAAATCCTTACACCGGAAATAAAAAAGGTTGCCCCGAAAGACAGCCTTATAATGAAATAGATCGTCATGTTTTTTAACGTACCACAACCTTCTTTATCACAACCCGTTCATTTGTCTGAACGCGGACAAAATATAACCCATTCGCTTTGTCGTTGAGTTGGATTAGCTGTGTACCCGAAGGTTCTTCTACGGTCTGCCGCAGAAGTGTTCTCCCGCTGATATCGTAAACCCGTACTTCGGCCTGCCGCTGCAACATTGCGGAATTTAGATAAAAAGTACCGTTGTTCGGATTAGGGAAAACGGTGAAATCATTTTCAGGCATATTTTCCTCTACACTAATGATGGTGGTGGTAGCCGGAAAAATAATATTATCCAACCATCCACAGTCGCTGCCGTTGGAAGTATACACATCTTTTATATACGTCCACTTCACTATATGGTGTCCTTCGGTAACGTCATAGCTAACATATTCCCATCCTGATTCACCGGCCCATTCGCCCATTTTTGTACCATCAATAAAGAAGCGTAGAAAGTCATAACCGGGTTCGGAGGAAACTTTATAGTAAAATGAAATATCACCGTCTCCGATCGTTTCGAGTGTGATGAACAAGTCCGAAGTCTGGTTATCGGAAATAATTCCTGACCGGGCACAGTATGTACCTTCATAGGGGGCCTCATCGGTTACGAACCAGGGCGCATTCCCGCCGCTGTTCCAGTCAAAGGCTGTCAAGTCTCCCGTTTCAAAGTCTTCCATAACAATACCAATGCTGAAAAAATAAACATCGGTAAATGCATAGGCACCTGTAGTCATTTCCAGTTGCAGTTCAACGGACGTTCCCGGAGGGGTATTTTCGTCGATGCTGGCTGTAAACGAAACTTCTATCATATCGTTTACGTCCAGGTTGCCTATTTCGAAGGTGTTGCTGTCAAACGTAACCCACGAGTTGTTGGAACCGATAGATGCCACAGCTCCGGTACAGGCGCTGTGCCCGTGGTTGGCCACGGTAAAATTAAATGTCAGGGTCTCTCCCGGATCGGCCAGTCCGTTACCGTTTCCATAGGCATCATCATTGATGGTCATGTCGGAGGAAGCGAGTTCCGGAGCGCTGGCCCTTAACTGAAAACCGGAGGACCATGTTTCGTTACCATCGGTAGCCTGCAAGGTGAAATCAAGAACTGTCTGATCTGGAATATTGTCGGCCACATCGAATGCAAAGGCATGCTCATTGGTCAGGGTTTCACCTGCATCAATGTCGCCGTAACTTTCACTGTCATCTGTCAGGTTAATCCAGGTGCTTTCAGAACTTAGTGTGGTTTCTACGTCAAATGCAGTTACCACACCTACATTTTCAATCGAAACGTTCAGCCAGATTTGCTCGCCGAAATCAATCATTCCGTTGCCGTTACCCTGCGTATCGTCTATTTCGTTTTCGGCATACACTACATAAGCTCCTTCGGCAGGAATGAACATGATGTCGTTGGTGTCGGGCAAGCAATTGTAGCCGCTAACGATGAGCGAAGCTTCACCGGTTTCGTCCACTGTTGGGTTGAATTCCATCACGGCTTCCCCGTTTACGTCGGTTGTTGCCAGCGAGCGCATTTCGCCGTTTTTCATGATGACACAACTGAAATTTTCGAGTGGTTCACCGCCAGAAGTTACGGTTATGTTAACAGAGAGTGTACCAACCGGTATTTCGGCCGGATAGCTCACGTCAATATCAATGGGTTCATTGTTCCAGATACTCATGGCCGGGTCACCCAGCACATTGATATCATAAAAGTTCCATCGTAAAGCCCCTTCTTCGTGTTGGCCTGGAGCTTCCACCCAGGGGGCGGTCTGAATTTTACTTTCCATGAAGGCTTTTCCTATTTGTGCAATTTGCTCGTTAAACATGGCGTCCACCATTTCGCGGTGCAAATGGGCTGCCGGCCCTTCGGTCTGCCCTTCGTTAAACCATCCGTATCTGGAGTTGCCAACAACAGCAGCGGCAAAATTGTGGATAGTCACCATTTTTTCCAGGATGCAATCGTTGTAATCGAAAGCACCGCAAGTACACCCGTGGGTTTGCATGATGGTAAAGTTGTGGTCAGTACCGTTGGCACCGTAAAAATTGGCATCGGTAATATCGCTGTTCGACAGATGCGCCACGTATGTTTCGTTGGCATGGCCTACGTGGTGCACGAACTGCTTGCCCTGATTTATTTTGTTGATTAGCTGGCTGCCCGACCAGAAAGCGTCATGCTCATACATAGTTTCGATGTCGTAACCGGCAGGGATACCGATGGTTGTATAGCCGTTATCACTGTGTTCGCCGATCAGTAACTCAAGATAATCCATCCCCCATGTTTCTGGGTCATTGTACAGGAATTCACCGGCCAGCAGCGGTTTTTGAAATTCACCCAAGACAGGTGCATTTTGGTACGAAATGGTTTTGTTCAGCATGTTGGAAAGGTCCGTAGCATTGCTGATAGGGAAACGAGCCACGGCAATATCGGGTAGCAGGTCGTCTTCTTCGGGTTCGCCCCAGCGGTTATCGCCGTCATCATTCCAGTTACCGTCAAGACCCGAATAATACAGGTCGGCGGGTATATCGCTCGACTCGTAACCACTGCCAGAGACCACATAACAATAAAATCCGCGGTAGGGTACATATTCCACATCTCCGCCCAGTAATACATATTCGGTACCCGATTCCTGGTATTCCTGGATGATGAAGTTTCGTATTTTTTCCTGCAGGTCTTGGCCCTCCATGTTTTGCTGTATGTATTCGGTGGTAAAAACATGCGACCGGATACCGCGTGTCAGGTAGATATTTTCTAGCTCGTCAAAATTGTTCTCGTATTGCTGCGGTGTGATGATCAGGAGTTCGTAAGCATCATCGGAACGGTATGATTTTTCGGGGTAAACGGCAAGCAGAGTAGGATTTTGTGCCAGCAACAAGGCCCTTTTCTTCACATCTTTTTTAGTGCACAGGTTTTGCAAAGCAGCGGTTGCTTTATCACCGGGTTCGGTAGTAATCCGGATGGTGACTTTGGTAAAATAGGAGATTTTGCCTTCTGCCGGAATGTACCGGACAGGTGTAAAAGTAGAGAAGGCGAAACCATATCCGTTCATGAACTGCGTGGAGAGTCTCCCATACTGTGTGGTAGGATATATCTTATCGGAACTGTAAGTAGTTTCGTTCTTATAAAATCCTGCTTTGCTGTTTTCCGAAAGCGGTCGGGATGGCTGATAAGGCCACAGTATATAGTTGCCTTCCAGGGCGACTTTGTTCTCCCCGATAAATTCGATGGCTGTAGCTACATGACCGGGAGGTAAAAGTAAGCTTACCGAATGGTAGGGTAGCGCCGGTTCGCCGGAACGTGCCGTAAGCAGATCATCGCCAAATGATAGTTGTTGATACCCTTTATGTTGGGTAACAACCGGTCTGGAAAAATAATAAGATTGCTCGATAACGTCTGCCTGCGTGGAAAGCCAGAAGGATAAAAGGAAAACCAGTAAAGTAAAATTTTTCATAATAATGTGAATTTAAGCACCAAAAGTACAGTAATAAGAACAAGAAAAAGGACAAACGGTTGCTTGAAATTCGCAAATCCTCGCTGTTTAAAATGTATCTAAATTAATGCAGATGCATTTTTATTTGCCCGTCGCCAAATCCCCGTACGCATACTCTATATCGTTTTTCCGAAGAGAAACATATCCAGATTACCCTCGAGGAAAACAGATACGATGTCTGAACCTTCTTCTACGGGCTGTTCCCAAAGAACTTTCAGTCCCATTTCTTTAAGTATTTCCACTTTCGCCTTCCGGTAGGAGATACCGGCAAAAATGTAATCTTTAAACTGCTTTTTTTTGAAGTAAGCCAGTAGACGGTTGACCAAATAGTATGTATTGGTCATACTATCAGCGTAAATAGAATAGTAATAAAAAACCAGTGGAGTACCTGTAAAATTTGTTGCCAGGTCAGAAATTGTCATCGAGCCTTCGGAAATTTCCTGTTCGCGAAGTTTGAGGTATGTATCGTATTTAAGCGGAAGAATGGTCATGTGGCCGGCATAATAATCCGACTGATCTTTTAAAATAAGATTAAGCTCGGGCAGTATTTTAGCAGCTTCCCTGATCAGGGCAGGGTTGATTTGTTTCGGATTTTTGTTCATTTCCTGAATATCTTCCACAAACTGGATGTCCGATTCATTTGAGATCAGCCGGATCCTGTAGGTATCAAAGGGAATATCTTCTTTATACCACGTGGCGCTGACGGGCTTCTGCATGATGGATGAGAATGAATAAGTACGCAATTTTAAGTTATAATAAATAGCGATCGGGTTGTCGCTATTCAGGTTACGGATTACCTGGTACGGGAGAAGCAGTTTCTCTACAAAATCCTTTTCTTTTTCGGGTTTGATCAGCGTTTCGTTTTTTTCCCACCGGCTTATGGTTCGCGCATCTACGTCTAACAGTGCTCCCAGATCTGTCTGCGATAGTTTGTTATGCTTCCGGTAATCGGCTAAAAGTTCGCCCAGTGTGTTGTATTTCTTCATTTTATTTTCTTCTCTTTTAACAGACACCCAGCAAGTTACTCGGTTTTGTCGAATATTTGAAACAATAAATTTACAAAAAATGCACCACTCGACACTGCGTGTCTGGTATTCTTCCATGAACCGGTCATAGTTTTGCTGCTGAAATAAAATTACACGGATAATGATTTATCATAAAATATATATTAAAGAACAGGTTTTGAAAAAAAAACTGGAAAAGAAAGATAAAAAAAAACTGGAAGCGCTGAACTCAATTAAGGAATTGTTGAGCAAAGTGGATAACTCTGCCGAAGTGATACCTGCCACGAACTATAGAAAATTGAGTTTAATGCTTTCTTTTTTAAAAGGAGACCGGTTGAACAGATACGAAAAACTAGTTCTTAGAGAAATAATTGATTCTTAAAAAAATGAAAAAAACAGTGATCTGTTTTCAGCACAACAAAACAAGATGAGGGACAAACAAGAATGGTCTTTCGGCCAACTCTCAGAGAAACAAACAGCGGTGAACTCCCGACCATGACTTAGGATAATAACTAGAATGGTTTGGGAGATCACCCTCAAGCA
>DGOT01000146.1:0-2288 GCA_002389465.1 Bacteroidales bacterium UBA4459
AACAACGGAAACAATCATCTTCATGGTGGCCCAAATGGCTTTCACAATGTAATTTGGGATATAGTAGAATATAAAAATAATGATAATCAGCATTTTGTAAAATTCAAATACCTTAGCAAAGATGGCGAAGAAGGATATCCGGGCAATTTAACAGTTTATGTAAAATACTCTTTTACCGACGAAAATGAATTAATAATTGATTATGAAGCTACATGCGATAAAAACACAATTATCAATCTTACTCATCATTCATTCTTTAATCTTAAAGATGCCGGAAAATCAGATATTCTTGAACATGAGCTTAAAATTTTTGCTGATAGCTTTACTTCTGTAAACAATGAACTTATCCCAACTGGGCAAATAATAAAAGTAAAAGAAACTCCAATGGACTTTACGGAATTTGTAACTATAGGCAAACGAATTAACGATGAATATATACAACTTCAATATGGAAAAGGCTATGATCATAACTGGGTTTTAAATAAAACATCCGATTCATTAAGCCTGGCAGCAATTGTTCGTGAGCCTGTTACGGGAAGAAAAATGGAAGTGTTTACTACAGAACCGGGATTGCAATTTTACTCCGGCAACTTTCTTGATGGAACAGATATTGGAGAAGACAGCACAAAATATAATCACAGAACTGCATTTTGCCTGGAAGCACAGCATTTCCCTGATTCTCCGAATCACAAAAATTTTCCATCAACTGTACTTCAGGCAGGGGAAACATATAAACAAAAAACGATGTATAAGTTTTCAATAGTTAAATAAGCAACTTCCGGCCCTTTCCTGCCGTTTGGCCATACATCAACCCATTACAAATCTTTAGTAACACTTACCTTTGAATCAGTATGAAAGTAAATCTTAAAATTAAGCTTTTCGAATATGGCCATCATTGGCTTGTTGTCAGTTGTTGTTTCAGCAATGATGTGTTTCAACCCCAACTCTTTTGAAATTTCCACACAATAACGGGTTAGTATTTTACCTAATCCTTTATTTTGCCAATTATCTGTTATAAGAATCGCATATTCAGCAGTTTCATGATCAGGATCAGCGATCAGCCTGCCTACGCCAATTAATTTTCGATTATTATTTTCGGCTATCTCTGCAACGATTGCCATTTCCCTGCTATAATCGATATAACAAAATTGAGTGGCTACCTCATGAGAATCGAAAAAGAAATTGGTCCTGAATCGGAAATAAATACTCTCTTTTGAACAACTACCCAAAAGCTCTAACCACATCGGTTCATCTTCAGGTTTTATGGGTCTTAAAATAATATCAGTACCATCTTTTAAATTAGCTGCTTTTACATACTCTTCAGGGTACGGGTATATTAAAAGATGAGAAAACCGTGGAACCTTCTTCCCTTCCAGGTTTTGATCAATCACTATTCTTGCATCTAATGCAACAACATCTTTAGGCGTAACAAGCAAAGGGTTAATGTCAAGCTCTTCAATCTCAGGATAATCAGCAGCCAAATATGATAAACGTATGATTGTTTCAATGAGTTTATTGATATTTTTTGGAGGACTTCCGCGATACCCTTTTAAAACCGGACAAATTTTCAGTGATTCTATCATTTGTCGTGCAATTAGTTCATTCACCGGCGGAAAGCATAATCTTTTATCCTGAAGCAATTCGGTGCATGTGCCACCCATTCCAAGCAAAATGACGGTACCGAATATGGGGTCTTTTTTAATGCCAAGTATTAATTCCACAGCATCTTTAATATCAAACATTGGCTGAACAGTTACCCCCCGAATATCAGCATCGGGAAAATTTCTTGAAATGCTTTTAACCATATTTTTATAAGCAGCTGCTACTAAAGCCTTGGTTTTAAGATTTAAGACAACCCCTCCGACATCACTTTTATGTGTAATATCACGAGATAATATCTTCAGCACAACAGGATAACCAATTTTATTTGCAATATCAACTGCCTCAGATTTTGAATATGCCGGTTCTGGTTTGGTTATTTCAATACCGTAAGCATGAATGATCTCCTTGGATATATCTTCGGATAAAATGTTGTTATTATTGAAATAATCAACTTCAAATTTTTCACGGAGTTTTTCCCGGTCCAGTTTAAACTCCACCGGTATATCTTTTGGTGTTTCATACAAGAGTTTAAGATTACGCGAGTAGCTGACCAGTGTCATAAAAGCCCTTACGGCTTGTTCTGGGGCACGAAAAACAGCAATATCATTTTTAATAAAAATTTGCCTGCCTTCGCGCATACTTTGTCCGCCTGCCCAGGCTGCTATAATTGATTTAGAGGTACTGTC
>DGOT01000146.1:2346-8925 GCA_002389465.1 Bacteroidales bacterium UBA4459
ATAGCCAATACAGCATCTACATTCGGGTCATCCAATACTATTTTCGTTGCTTTTGCATATCGTTCGGGAGTGGCGTCACCAATAACATCAACAGGATTGCCATGCGACCAAAACGGAGGAAGGTAATCATTTAGTTTTTGCATTGTTTGTTCCGATAATTCCGCAAGATTACCTTTGAGGTCCAACAAGGTGTCAACGGCCATTACCCCCGGCCCCCCGGCATTTGTAACAATAGCGAGGTTTGGCCCTTTTGGTATTTTTTCCCTCCCTATAAGATCGGTAAAATCAAAAATATCTTCAATATTATATACCCTTGCAATACCTGCCCTGGCGAATACCGCATCACAAATAGAATCTTCCGAAGCCAGGGCTCCTGTATGTGAAGCTGCTGCTTTTGCCGACTCAGGAAAGCGTCCGGCTTTATAAACAATGATCGGCTTTTTCCTGGCAAAAGCCCTTGCTGCCGTCATAAATCTGCGTGCTTCGGTAATTGATTCGATATAAAGCACAATCGATTTGGTATCAGGATCCTGTCCAAAATAGTCTATCAGGTCACCAAAATTTATATCCATGGTGTTGCCTATCGAGACAAAATAAGAGAAACCAATATTTTCTTCAAGAGCCCAATCCAATACTGTTGTACACACAGCTCCCGACTGAGAGATAAAAGCAATGTTGCCCTTTTTAGGCATCCCATGTGTAAATGTTATATTCAGGTGTAAATCAGGAACCATTATGCCTACACAATTTGGCCCGATAACCCTCATTCCATCAAATTTTGCAAGCTCAGCTTTAACCCGGTCTTCCAGTTTTTTTCCTTCAGGACCTGATTCTTTAAAACCGGCAGACAAAATGATGACACCTTTAATTCCGGCTTCACCACATTCCCTGATTATTTGAGGAACTAATTTGGCATTTGTGGCTATTACGGCCAGGTCGGGAACCCTCGGAAGGCTCTTTACATCAGGATAGCAGGTAATACCCATTACAGCTTCATGACTGGGATTTACTGTGTAAACAACCCCCTCAAACCCACTACCGATCAAGTTACTAAGAACAATACCACCAATACTTTTCGGATTGTTCGACACACCTATCAGGGCAATTCGCTCAGGCTTGAGAATTTTATCGAGTGATTTAATAGCCATTATGCAATAACCTTTTCGCTTTGATAAAACTTCTTCACCCAGGCAACCATCTGATTATTTGTCATACTGTCGGCAGATACTACTGCTTTCAGTTTAGGTGTTAATGTTGCATCATAAAGAATCAGTTTTTCCAGCTGCCTTTTCATATTTGCAGGCCCGAACAATACCAATTCATCCACCTGCTGTATTTCGCTCAGCACACTTTTTAAATAATTGGATGTTTGTTCTTTAATACGTCTTTCTTTATGCTTTTCCTGGTTAAGAGATTGATCACCAAATCTGCCATAGTTCCTGGTTTCCCCATCTATCCTTTCTCTTGTAACAATATCAGACTCAATTGTGTTAAGCTTATATCTACCCTTATCCAAAGTAATAATCGTGGCCTTTTCATGATCCAGCCAAATTCCGGTTCGTTTTTTCATTTGTTTAAGTTTAAATTATTATCCACGAATATCATTTTCTTATTAAAATGAATTGCATAAAAAATGGAAAAAATGTTTTGATTTTGTAATTCTTAATTCCTGTTTTATTCAACATAGTTTTAATTTCATTTGGTCTGTATGCAGCCCGAATTGACTTGAAAAAGCCACTTTGTGATTTAATATAATGAAGCCAAAAAACCCTTTTCAAATCATGTATATAAATCAATCCATCATCGTTTAGCATTGCATATAAATTTCTTATTGCTAATTCCGCATTATCCCAATGATGAAGTGTAAAAGTTGAATAAATCAAATCAAACTTCCCTAAATCTTTAATAGAATTATTATCACAAGCATCCCCGATTTCATATTTAATTCTTGTCTTCAAATCTTCAGCTAAATCTTGTTGGGCCAGCTTAATCATTTCAGGTGATATATCATTTGCGGTAATTTCTGCATTGGGATGTTGAGTCGCAACAAGCTGTGTCAGAATCCCTGGCCCGGAACCAATTTCTAAATACTTACCTTTAATATCCAGCTTTTTTAAGGAAGACAAAAAATGACTAAATCTAGCTTTCGAAGCATTTTTTGCATCATTCAAATATTTAGTTGCATTTTCAGTGTCAAAAAAATAATCCGTATGGTTTTCTACAATTCTTTTCATAATTACTTTCTGTTTTTCTTTACTGGTAATCTTGAAAAAACACAACCCATTTAGATTATTCAGCTCCCCAGTTTCTGTAATCTTTCGGATAACTACTTAAATTTGAGGTGTCTTTTGGTTCTTCATCCATTTTAATACTCAAAACCGGCCTGTCAATATGATTGGCGACATCTTCGGCCAGGCTTCCGTTGATAAGATGAGCGATGCCTGTTCTGCCATGTGTTTCAATGGCTATCAGGTCGGCATTTATTTCATCACTGAAATCGGTAATGCCTTTTTCAATACTTGTAGCGTTGTATATATTTATAGAATAATCTGTAAGTTTAAAATGTTCAACAAAATCTTCCATCAGCTTTTTGCTAATGGGTGTTGGTTCGAATTCTATAGGCGTTATTACCTTCAGCAGATGAATGTGAGCCTCATATATATCCGCAAAAAATTTAATTTTTTCAAATACCGTATACGACTCACCATAATAATCTGATGTAAAAATCATTTTTTTTACTTTAAAATCTTCATGCTCATTTTTTATGGTTAAAACTGGTGACTTTGCAAGACGTACAATTTTTTCAGTATTTGACCCTATGAATATTTTACTTAATCCACTATTGCCATGCGATCCCATAACGATTAAGTCTGCATCCTTATATTTTTTGTCAATAGCCAATTTCCACATTGGCATATTGAGTTCAAAATGCTGGGTAATCACAATTTCTTTTAAAAAGTCCATTTCAATGAGCGCATTGAGTTTTTTTTCTGCCTGGGCTTTAATTATTTTATTATTCTCCTCCGCGTAATAAATATCTTCAGTAAATACATAGGAAGGAAGATTGTAAACATGAACAAGCTTTATCGCAGCATTTATTTTTTTTGCAATGCTTGCTGCTACTTTAAGGGCATATAAGGCATGATCTGAAAAATCGGTGGGTACTAATATTGTTTTCATGATTATTTAGTTTTAATTTTCAATGTCAAAAAATAATCCTGATGGCTTTCTGCAATTCTTTTCATCCCTATTTCCTGTGCTATGCACGAATCAGTCTTTTATGCATCGTACACTCATACCACCATTAACCGAAGAGGAACGTCTTCGTATTGTATTCAACATGTGGGCTAACATCCGGTAATATCCGCTTGTATCGTTAACCGAAGAAGACCATATGTAAGCATGCCAACTTATCCATGAAAACCCTCCACTTCCGCCGTAGCAGAAGCCTGCAGAAAGGCCTGTAAAACCAAAGGTGTCAGTACCATTGTTATTGTAAAGCCATCCATAGGTGGATTTTAGTTTTTTTCCGGCATCAAAACCTCGGTCAGTCCCACCATTCCATTCATTATCGCCAATACCATACTGGCTGTCAACAGTACCCTCCAGTATTTTCCATTCATAATCAGTAGGTACATGCCATCCTGGCGGACAAATACCTTGTGCCCCTTGTGCTTCTATATATTGCATCATCTCATTCCATTGATACAGTCCACCATAAATATTGCAACTATCTTCCTCATTGTTATAACAATATTTTTCTATTAGTTCATTATCTGTCATTTGTTGCGTTTCTTGAATCATTGTACCCACATTCAGGTTTTCCTTCAACCAGCACTGGCCGCAAATTTGAATGGTGTTGTAAACTTGTCCTTCATATTCCACAGTAGGTATACCAGGACAGGGAATGTTTGTAGCAAACTGGAAAACAAAAGTATCGCTGACTTCAGGAGCGTCAAGCATACCGGATTGGAGTGTATCAAAATAACCTATGTAAAGCAGCTCATCACCAAGGCTGAATGAGAAGTCCTGTATATCTTTTGTGCTTTTAAATTCTGCTTCAGTATCATTGCTTCCTACGTAATCAAGTGAATTTGTTAAACCTGAAACATTTCCTGCTGTAAGAATTTTAATACTGCTGCTTGCTGATTTCCAATAAGCTGTAAAAAAGAATATTTTTCCGCTGCCGGGGGTAAACCTGAAGGAATGAAATCCTCTTTCCAACATCTTTTCTGTGTTTATGACCTGACGTCCCAGTATGTCAGTAATTACAAGATTTACATTCCCTTCTTCAGGAAGATACAAAGTGAGTGTAGTTTGGTCCTTTACAGGGTTTGGATAGTTTTGAAATACTTGCAATTTTTCTGCTCCATTGTGAATTTCAGTTATTCCCACCAGGTAATCTAATACAAGCACTGTATCGGGCCAATAAAGTACAGTATCACCCTCTTGTGTGAGGTTCATCACTTTAATGCTGTCCAATTGGACATAAGCTGCACTGTCAATGGCGGTGAAAGTCAACTCAAGTGTTGGTTTCTGTCCAAAAGCACTTAACATAAAAATAAGTGCAATAGCGAATAATAATGTTTTTGTTTTCATAGGGTTCAATTTTTAATTAATGGAATTATTTTTTTCTACTCTTTTCTGTCATTATGCTTGGTAGCATCATTTTTGCAAAAACCATTCAGGGTCAATATATCTGCTTAGCTTTTCCCCATATGCTTCTACATGTTTATTTTCATCTACCTTAAAAGTGATCTTCTCACCATATTTCCTTGAAATGATAATGAAAGACTCATTCAAATCTTCATCTATCCTGATGTATTTTGCAAGCGCATCTTTTATTGGGATATTTAAACTTTCGTGACAAACAGGACAGAATAAATCTACAACTTCACCCTTTTCAATGGTTAGTGAAGAACTTAAGGTACTTGTATAATTTCCGATTTCTTCGTGCAATAAAATAAGACCTACTGTGTTTGTGCTGGTTTTAGCAGATAAAATAATGTTGTTTGCGGCATTAATTGCGCCCCGGCATTTGGGACATAAGTATGTAACTTTCATGAGTTTTACATTTAGTTTTTGAAATAGCAGATACGATATCTGTCTTTTGAAATTTTTATTTAATACACTACTTGTCTAAAATGGATTTCGCGAACCTTTCTTTTATGCATTTTAATAATTTAACGTTTAAATTTTCAGAATAAATTCTTACCCTATACATTTTCTTTGAATTAATTATCATATTCCCATTGCAGCATCACAGATTTTACAATTAGTGTTATTTCTGATGTCTATTAAAATATCTGAAAACTCACTATTGCTAATTTGCTTTCATTTTTCACTACCTATAAATATATCTGATCTGTTTTTGATCAAAGTTAATTCTAAAAAGCTTATTTACATCATAAAACAAACACTTACAGTTTAATTAAATTATTGATATTACTCAATATTCCAATTGATATAAATAGTAACTTTGAATAGTTAAAAATAAACTTCGCCTGACAAGGATTAGACTGGTTTGGTTAATGAATGTGCTATGAATGATTTTACAGAATCAACAAATTGTTTGAATTGTGCTAAAAGCTCACAATGTTTTAAACAGCTAATTCCTTCCGAACTGGAATTTATCAATGAGAATAAAACTCAAATTTTATATAGGAAAGATGAAAATATATGCAAACAAAGTGCATTTGCATCTTATGTTTTATATATCGCGGATGGTTTGGTAAAGTTATATCTTGAAAGCCCAAACAACAAAAACATCAATATAAAAATTTTAAAGACCTCTGAGTTTATAGGCTTATCTTCGATATACGGTGACAATATATATAATTACTCAGCCATAGCTTTAAAAGACTCGAATATTTGTCTGATTGAAAAAGAAAGTTTTAGAAAATTGCTGAATAACAACGGAAATTTTGCATCGGAAATCATAAAATGGTATTGCAATAATGAAAAGCAATTGTTTAACAAAATAAAAAGCTTAGGCCATAAGCAGATGCACGGCCGTTTAGCAGACGCTTTGCTTTATTTAAGTGACGAGGCTTTCAACCAGGAAGAAATTTTTTTACTGTTATCGAGGAAAGATATTTCTGATTTTGCTTGTATTTCTACCGAAAGTACGGTTAGGTTACTGGCTGAGTTAAAAAATGAAGGGATTATTCAGATGGATGGAAAACATATTAAAATACTGGATAGGGTAAAATTGATAAATATCAGCAAAAAAGGATAAATCCAGGCTACTTTATAACAACTTAAAATTCACTGGCAAATTAAAGCGTACCCTAACGGGAATATTTCGTTGTTTTCCAGGTATCCATTTCGGCATGTTTTTTACTGCACGAATAGCTTCTTCATCGCATCCTCCTCCAATACCCCTTAACAATGCAACATCAGTTACTGAGCCGTCTTTCTCAACAACAAATGACAAATACACTTTTCCCTGAATACCCAGTTCTTTTGCCCGTACAGGGTACTTCAGATTGTCTTGTAAGTATTTCATTAATTTATTCATTCCACCGGGAAATTCAGGCATAGATTCTACAACAATAAAAATGGTTTCTTCTTCAATTG
>DGOT01000146.1:9031-10172 GCA_002389465.1 Bacteroidales bacterium UBA4459
TTCTCCGATTTAATATATGACTTATCAGAAGTTTTCCAATTAAAAGCTAAGAAAACGATCAGCAGGGAAATAAGTAAGCCTATCTCTCCAAAAATCGACTTTTTGTTTTCCAAATCTGCTCTCGATGTTTTTAACGCTTCCATGATATGTGTTTCATGCTATAAAATCTAATCAGATTTATTCATTTTTATACACTTATAAAGGTACGATAAATTAACGTAAAACGCTAATAATGTGGAATATATCGCGGCACTTGCAAAATTGATATTACTCAACTTTTTTTTTGACTTATGGCCAAATCGTATCCTGCAATAAAAACATCAGGGTCCTTAGAAATAATACTAGGACTATTTTATTTGCGTAAGAAATAATAATAACTTTTTATGCTAAATATGAAGCTTGATTAAGCTAAATGTTTATCTATTTCTCCGTTAGGCAGCATGTTATCTGGATGGTAAATTCCCTTTTCTTCTTTATCAAAACGGACACATTCTTTCCAGTTGCTTTTACAAAATTTATGAATCCATGCTGAGTCTAATTTTCCTTGTTCCCAGAAATATTTCATAGGACAAACAGGGAACCACTTGCATTCACTTTGTTTCATTGATCATTAAAATTCATTTTTTAATGGATGATTTTAATATTCCTGATTTAATGCTAAATAATTTGAAATTCGAAATGTTTTTTCCCCACTCATCCTCAATACAGCGAACATGATGTTTCAGGATTTTCAGTACTTCGTCCGGGTTCTCGGTGGTGATGATGACCGGAATGAAATGTTGATTAACCATCTTCATGTTTTTACCAAACTGCCTTGACACCAAAACATTAACCTGCTTGCTTTTCAAAAATTCAATGATGGCTTTGCCTTTTCGCTTCGATCCGTGTTCATGTACCTCATCCATATCTTTAAAGCGGTTGAATTCTTCACCCAAAAACCCCGTCGCATCTTGCCGATATTCATAGATGAGGTATTTGTCCGCATCTCCAAAATGTTTTTTTTCAAATTGATTATCATCATTTACTGCAAATGCAAATCTCAAATTCATATTTGATTGTATTTTAATATGGGTCATTGGTTCAATCTAGTATTTAATTCCCTATTCTATAAATCGTCCGTCATCTTTTGTGTCAGGGAGAG
>DGOT01000146.1:10205-18714 GCA_002389465.1 Bacteroidales bacterium UBA4459
ACAACATGTTCAAGCCATCCTGTTTTTGTTACCTCCTGAAAATCGAATTGAGGAACACAAGGTTTAATATCTATGAGTGGTGTACCATCAACAATATCTATATTTTTTACCCAAAGTATGTTTTCCTCAACTTTATTAAGTGCCACCACCGAAAACCCAATAGAATTTGGCCTGGCTGATGCCCTTGTAGCAAAAACCCCATGTTGCTTGTTATCCATAAAAGGCGTTACAGATAAAGCCGGTTTTTTTGCGAGGTGAAAATAATAAATCAAAATAATGTGAGAAAAGCCATCCAAATCCTTTAAGCCTTCCAAAAATTCGGGAAAGACTTCAACTCTCCCTTCAATCCCTTCAGCTCCTGAAGGTTGAATAGGTACACCGCGTGGCTCCTTAAAAGGAGAGTGGATGATACCGATAGGTTTACATATGATCTCGTTCATAGTTGTTATCGCTTTTTTTTCTTTTTTACAGCTTTCAGTAACCTGACATATTTTTTCATGTAAAGCGATTCCTCAAAATCGTCCAGGCTGTAATTGCTCAGTATTTGTTTCCAGTCGCGCTCCACAAAGTCGAACGCATAAGGACATTCGATGGTTTTAAACACAAACCTGTGGAAAGCAGGCATTTCATTCATCTTGAATTCGGCAAAGTCCAGGATAAAAAACTCGCCTCCAGGCTTCAGATGCCGGGCAACATTTTCCAGCACTTTCAGTCTTACCTCATGCGGAAAACCATGAATCACAAAGCTGATCAGGATTTTGTCAAACTGTTCATTCAAATCGAACGGCACATCGGCACGTTGCCTGATAAATCTCATGCGCGGATCATTCCTGAATTTCCGGTTAAATTGCTTTTCCATATCCCCCGACAGATCCATCCCGGTGATCTCCCCTTCTTCTGACAGATCAGTTGCCATCAGTGCTGCATTACGTCCGGTTCCGCATCCCAAATCAAGAATATGGTCAACAGGTTTGATCGACATTTGACGGATAGATTTTTTAATAAACCCGCTATATAAGCCAAAGGAAGCTGCATTTAAGACGGTATCATAATTTTTTGCAAGAAACGGGGTCAGTTCGACACCTGACTCTGGATATATTTTATGGCTCATATCAATTTCTTTTTATTCAAAATATGCTCTTCCGGATTTTCCGGATCCTGTTTATAAACTCAACGCCAGCTCATATGCATCGCGGATGGCATCTTGTGCTTTGCCGACTTTTTGCGCATCCCCCACAAAATATACCGGGACAGTGCCAACTTTTTCAAACGGCACAAAACTTTTCATTCCGGTTGCAACGACAATTTTATCCACTCCGCTAATGGTTTTAGCTCCCTCCTCCCCTTCAACGATCACCTTACTACCATCAATTTCCACCACCTTATGGTTCAGGAGAATTTCCGTGTTTTTAGCTTTCAGTTTTTTAACGGTCAGAACCTTCTCAATCATTTCCATGCCCCGGGCTATTTCATCCAGCATCTCTACAACTACAACGTGGTTGCCTGTCTCCACCAGTTTTGAAGCCACCTCCATGCCGATCAGGCCGCCACCGATGACTACTACTTTTTGATTTTCCGGTAACTGATCGTCCTCCAAAAACTCTGTCCAGTAAAACTCTTTCAGTCCTTTGATCGGAGGAACAGCAGGTACGGCACCTGTGGCCATGATCACTCCAGCGTAACCGGCTTTTTCCAGTATTTCAGAAGTAGCTTCTTTCCTGATCACATTTACCTGACGGCCTTGCTGCTGTTTCAATTCGTCCACAAAATAATCTACAATCTCTTTCAGACTTGATTTATTCGGAGGCAGAGATGCCAGGTTAAACTGTCCGCCCAGTTCTTCTTTCTCATACAGATCCACGGTGTGTCCTTTGTCACGCAATGTAATGGCTGCTTCCATTCCTGCCAAACCGCCACCAACAACAGCATAACTTTTTGCGTCAGTTACCTGCGAAACTTTCTGCAATCCTGTATTCACACGCGGGTTAACTACACAGCCCAAACCTTTTCCGCCTTTAACACCGCCAAGGCATCCTTCGGCACAGGCAAGGCAGGGACGGATCAAACCATTTATTTCACCTGAATATTTACCTACAAAATCAGGATCAGCCACCAGCGCACGTCCTAAAGCCAGATAATCGGCCTGGTATGTTTTTTCGACAAACCTGATATCTTTTTTCGAATTGATCTTTCCCACAAAAATTACGGGAATGTTCAGTTCCTTTCTGAGCCTTCCTGCCATTTCCCATGTTTTTCCTTTTGGAATGAACATGTGCTGGAAAAACCAAGGAGGCGTGGAGCAAGCAGAGCCCGCCGAAACATGCACGGCATCTATTCCCACCTCTTCAAGTACTTTAGAAAATATTACCATGTCTTCCAGGTGAAACCCGTTTGGTATCATCTCATCACCACTAATCCGGGCAATAACTGGAACATCCACAGCTTCGCGAACGGCCTTTGCCACTTCAAGTGGAAATTTCACTCTATTATCAAAGCTGCCTCCATACGCATCATTCCTATCGTTGACGGCCGGCGATATAAACTGAGCTAACAGGTAACCGTGACCGAATTGCAACTCGATGATGTCAAATCCTGATGCTATGGCTCTTTGGGCACTGTCAACAAACAATTTAATAACGGCATCCATTTTATCCCTGTCCATTGTTACAGGAGTTGCCCCTCCGTTTTCACAGGGTTTATCGGTGGACGACCAGAACAGATTCCCCGGAATCTTCGGGTTCGCCATTCTTCCGGGATGATTCAGGTGAGCAATGGATTTTGCTCCATATTTATGGATTACTTCATTCATACGTTGTAATCCGGGGATTTTATCATCGTCATCAATACCTATCTGCGTAGGAAGTTCCCGCAACCCCGGATCCATATACAAAGGTTCGGGAGTGATCGCCCCGATGTATCTGTTTCTTTCCCCATAGAAATCAAGATGCCGTTGTGTAATAACACCTGTTCCGTTACTGTAACCCAGTTTCAGCGGGGCGAAAATAAATTTACTTTGTAATTGTAACATAGTTTTAGTGTTTACATTTTAAATTATATATAAAATACAATGATGATAAAATGACGATAATGAACAGCACAAAAAATGATGCAAACCCAAACCGGGTGATAACCCAACCTCCTACGAGAGGAAAAAGGGCGGGCAAAATATTTCCTGCACCTGTGATCCCGGTGTAAAGCGCCCGGTTGCCGGTTTCTGATACTTCCAGCAAAACACCGTTCATCGTGATACTGTATGTAGCGAAAATAATCCCCCCGATAAAGAACATCAGGAAGAAAGGAGGAAAATCAGGCAATACCAGTATGAGTGTCACCAGAAGAATAGAGAGCAGAGTATTTAAGTAAAGTAAATTGCGGTATCTGAATTTTCCCTTAAGGGCAAATAATAACAGTCCGGTAACAACACTGCCAATTACCTTAAATAATAAAAAGTTACCAGTCTGCACGCTTTGAAGATCGAAGTTTTGTTTTGCATATAAAATTATAAACGGTAAAAACCCAACACCAATTCCCTGGGTGTTGATAAACCCAAGAAAGTAAACCAGCCGTTTGTTATGTTTTAGTTCATGTTTTACCAGTTGAAAAAAATGCGCCGGGCTTTTTACCTTCATTTTCGATGGAACCACTTCTTTTAGGCTCCAGAAACCAAGCGAAGCGACCGTCAAAGCGCCGAAACCAATGAAAAACATATAGGCATAATTGACCGGATAGCCAGCACTTGAAAGCACGTACCGCGCAACAAATACAGAACTCAACAGGATAACTCCTGTCAATACCTGCCGGATAGAAAAAAACGGCTTCCTTACATTGGCTAAAAGTGATTTGCCGAGAATATCGGTATAACTAATGTTTGCAAAAGCACCACCCAGCGAAAATGCAGTTATCAGGAGGAAGATGAGCATTATTTGATAATTTCCCTGAAGCCGTGCTGAATAATAAAGCATCATGCCCATCAGCAGCAGGGCAATAATCCTGGAGTTGATTCCCAGTAATAAAAAACCTTTTTTATAAGAATAGTTACTTATAAAAGGGGCAAATATCAATTGGGTAAAACTAGATCCCCCCAGCATAATAGCAGTTAGAATACCTACATGAACAGCTGTCCCCCCCGCATCAACCAGCATAGCAGGAATAACTGTATCCACATCGATGAAGTTCCGGGCAAATGCTAAAAAACCAGCATGCCACAGCAAGGAATAAAAATTCCGTTTCGATATGTTTTGTGTCAATTCCACCTCATTTCATCTCTCATTAAGTTAAAACCCTGCTAAATAACCTGCCAGGCCAAAGAACAATGCCACCCCGATATTGATCAGTTTGACCACTAAAAAACTTCGTTTTGATTCAGCCAGTAGTGGTAACATCCCATGCCCGTCCTGCGAAATAGAACTGGCCAGCAATATGCTTAACGGGATGGTTCCCTGTGCAAATAAGGTAACAAAGATCAGATGTGGTCCTGACTCGGGAATAATCCCCACCAATACAGCAACTAGCAACACGATAAGTAAATTGTCGGAAAGCCAAGACTGTATGTCGATATAATTCATCAGAAAGTGAATGACCAGCAGCGTTCCGAATGTCCACAAAAAAATTCGTGGTATGTGTACCTTGATGATATGATTCCATATATGCTCTTTTAAAAAGTGTTCCGGAACACTAACCACAATAAAAAAGGAAAAGGCCAGCGAAAGTAATAGAGTAACCCTCAGCCACACCTTTTCTCCTCCTCCAAGCACACCTGTAATAACGGCCACCATCAATAAGAGAACAAGGATTGCAACAACAAAACGGTAAACCGATGGCCGCAACAAATAATTCAGCAATTTATCCTTCTGAAAACAAGTACAATGAGGCTCCTCATGCAGTGGTAATTTTTTTTCAGCAAATTTTTCAGTAACCCATTTTGGATCATAAAATTTATCAGTAACATAACCAGCCAATATGCCAATTACAAACAGCAAAAGGGTGATCAGTGCCGCTTTCTGTGGAAACATGGCAAACATCACGAAGGCTTCATCACCGCTCGTGGCAATCATAGCGGCCACTAACGCCCCAAACGAAACCAGCCTGTGCGAAAAAAGAGCCACCACAGTAAAAGCACCAAGGCATCCGGGAATGGCCCCTAAAACGGCAGAAATCAAATATTGCCGCCACCGATTACCCTTTAGTCCTTTCTCCCAAATTCCTTTTGTCTGTACATTTACATATTCAATAACCAGCATCATCACGAAGATGAAGCCGGTTATCTGAATAGCACTCAGCAATATGCTGTAGATCTCCAAAAGTATCTGCACGATTATAAGTAGTTCATTTTTTTCAAAAAGTATTTAATCAACTGATATGATACGATAATTAACACCGGCCAGCTGATAATCCAAAGTATTGATTCGAGATAATTCATTTTATTCAATTTTAAATTTTACACCATTTTAATAGGCCATGGTATCATTTTCAATATCCTCTTCACTCACTTTTCGCTTGCTCATAGATTTCCAGGTATACCAGATATATGCAATTACAAACGGAACCAGCAAGGATACCCAACTCATGGCAGTCAAAGTATATTTACTCGACGAGGCGTTGTGAATGGTTAGTGAACTTTGCAGGTCAAAAGTAGAAGGATAAAAAGCCGTATGATTAAACCCAGCCAGCATCAATAACGAAAACACGGTAATGATCGTTCCAATCCCTGCATACCAGATACCTTTCCCCGAAATCTTGAATGCGCCCAGGAAGATTCCAAATAATACACCCACAACGCCAATCAGGAACAAAATGAACACTACGGGCATTTCAAGCAGGTTGTGTACATATTTATAAGGTTCCATAAATACTTCTTTGGTATCCGGATTCACTGCAAAACCTTCTTTGGTAAGCAATAAGCCAACAAATAACAGGAAGAAAACTAAAAAGGCAATACTACACAATTTCAATTGTTTTGCCGATCTCTTCACAATCTTTTCATTGTCGATGTTGTTGATAAAATAGAGCATCGCCAGTACTCTTGCCAGGAAAAAAATAGCCAGCCCAAGTGCCAGGTTAGTGATGTTAAAGGCAGCTTCCAGTCCATGTGTTGCCGTTTGCCAGCGCGAAATCACCGGGTCAGAGGCATTTGTAATATTCATTTTAACCACCGAAAATTCCGAGCCTGTAAAAAATGTTCCTACGGCAATGCCAATCAGGATGGTAGCTAATACACCATTGATCAATAGAAAAACATCATAAGTTTTAGTGCCCAGGAAATTATTGGCTTTTGTACGGTATTCGTACGAGACAGCCTGTATGATAAAGCTGAATAAGATCAGAACCCATACCCAGTATGCACCACCGAAACTGGTCGAATAAAACAAGGGGAACGAGGCAAAGAATGCACCCCCGAAAGTGACAAGTGTTGTAAAGGTCAGATCCCATTTTCTTCCTATGGAATTGATCAGAAGTGACCTTTCTTTATCTGTTTTAGCTATTTGTTTCAACAATGTTTGTCCGCCCTGAACAAACATTAGAAATACCAATACAGATGCCAGAATGGATACAATAATCCACCAATAGCCCTGTAATGCTGCATATGACATATTGTTAAACATGGCTACCTCCTTCCTCCGGCCCTTTTTTAATTTGGGTCAGCATGATTTTTAATTCGGCAATTAATAAAACCGTAAATAGAACTAAAAACATAAAAAATGTAGTTTGAACTGAGCCTACACTCAAGTGCGATGTGGATATGCCAACGGGTAGCAGATCTTGGATTGTCCAAGGCTGACGGCCTACTTCGGCAACGATCCATCCAAGCTCCGAAGCAATGTAGCCCAGCAAAATAGACCAAACTGAGAGATGTAAAACCCATTTATATTTATCTAACTTGTCTTGTATGCTCGCATACAACAGCCATGCAAACATGAGGATGAAAAACAAACCCAAACCCACCATAATATGAAATGAGTAAAAAGGGAGCATAACGGGAGGCACAATCTCCTGTTTATCCTTAAAATAGCCATACCCGAAATGCGCATAATTATCTTCAAACATCTTTAAATTCTGCTCTGCCAACTGCTCATCCCCTGCTTCTCTGGCTTTTTTATACCCGGCAAGAGCTCCAATAGCTAATCGTCCTTTTTCTATTCGGGTTTCGGCCGGTAAGATATCATACTCTTCATTCCCATTTACAAGATCGTTTACCCCGGGAACAAATGCGCTGGCATCTCTGAAGGCCATAATTGACAACATACTTGGTAGTCGAATTCCTTTAAAGTTCGTGTTGTCTTTTTGGCTATTTAGAAAACCAAAAGCATATAAAGAGGCATTGGTTTCCCCATCGTAGAGACCCTCCATTGCCGCCAATTTCATGGGTTGTTTATGGGCTACATCATAAGCCGAACTATCACCGGTCATTGCTACAAAAACAGAAGCCAACAAACCAAATACTGAAGCAATAAGGATACTTTTTTTAGCAAAAGCCCGGTGACGTTTATGTAAAAGATACCAGGCACTCACAGCCACAACAAATAATGCCCCAATAATATAAGCTTGTGATACTGTGTGCAAAAACTTGAATACAGCTGTAGGCGAAAGGGCTACATCAAAAAAGTTAACCATTTCGTTCCTCACCGTAACAGGATTAAAACGAGTTCCCACAGGGTTTTGCATCCATCCATTGGCTATCAAAATCCATAATGCCGATAAGTTAGAACCAAAAGCCACCAGCCAGGAAGAAAGCATGTGAAACTTTTTACTTACCCGGTCCCAGCCAAAAAACATAACTGCAATAAAGGTAGATTCGAGGAAGAAGGCCAAAATACCTTCAATAGCTAAGGGTGCACCAAAAATATCCCCTACAATCCATGAATAATTAGACCAGTTGGTGCCAAACTCAAATTCCAGGATAATTCCTGTGGCCACACCGATTGCAAAGTTAATTCCGAAAAGTTTCATCCAGAATTTTGTCATGTTCTTCCACTTTTCATCGCCGGTCTTGTAGTAGAGCGTGTGCATATAAGCCACGATAAACGACAAACCCAGCGTAAGCGGAACGAAGAACCAATGGTAAATGGCCGTAAGGGCAAATTGTGCCCGCGACCAATCAACCAAAGCAAGGTTAAAATGTTCCATAATTAAAAGGTTTAGTTATTAATTAATTGCTCTGCCACATGATTGCTTTTCTCTTTATCCGTATGATATCTTGAACCCAGGAAATCAGGAAAAAAGAAAACTTTCAAAATGACAAATATGATGATTAGTTTAATAATGATAATTACCCACAACTTCCGGTTGGATACCGACATGTTTTTAAAACCGTCAATATAAAAATCAAGCGCCTTTTTCAATATGTTTTTCATGCAGCCATACATATTTTGTTTTCCGGCTTTTACATTCCCGGTATCCTCGGCATCTTTTTCAGTTTAGAATTTCTGTAATAAAAGCCCCATCCTTTTTTTAACCAGTGTCCAAGAACCGGTAATGGAATAATATAATCCCTTTTGTGATTACGTACTAC
>DGOT01000146.1:18732-22478 GCA_002389465.1 Bacteroidales bacterium UBA4459
TGTCCCTGCTTTGCAGCCCAGTCGTGGCCTACTATTTCAGCGATGTCACCTATGGCATATATATTCCGGTAGCCTTCAACCCGGCATAATTCATTAATTTTGATAAACCCCGCTTGATTTAATGGCAGCTTCGACTCTTTAATAACCTGATGTCCATCTCCTCCTGATATATAAATGATCAAGTCGCTTTCAATCTTTGAGTGATCTTCAAAGACAACGGCATTCTTTTCAAATTCTTTAATCATTGTGCCCACTTGCGTTTTAACATGATAGTGCTTAAAAAACACATCCATTTTGTTAAATGCTCTCTTGCCCATTCTTTTACCAGGTTCTTTCATGGGTGCGAAAAAAGTAATCTCAAATTTATTGCGCAGCCCTTTCTTTTTCAGGTAATGGCTGATGTTAAACAGCAGTTCGAATGCCGGGCCTCCCCTAACCGCCGTAGCTGTTGGATCTATCGGGTTCCCTCCAAAACCCACCGCTATCTTTCCATGCCCGCGTTGAACCAATTTTTCCAGCTCTTCCCTGATAGTTAAAGCTTCTTCGGGATGCCCGCAAATAGAATGAGTGAATTCAAGGCCGGGAGTTTGCACCTTGTGCATACCCATGGCAATAAACAGGTAATCATACGACAGTGTCTCCTTAGAAAGAGTAACCGTATTGTTAGCAACATCAATCCGAGTCACCGAATCAACAATAACCTCAAACCCATGTTTCTTTTGTAATTTCGATAACGAAATCTTTACATCGTCAAAAGACTTTCCTCCAGTTGGAACCCATATAGAAATGGGGTAAACAAATAGATAATCCCTATCAGAAACCAGTTTTACATCATACCCGTATTTTCTCAGTTTGATAGCTGCCTCAACCCCTGCAAAACCGCCTCCAAGCACAAGGAATTTCTTTATCTGGTCCATCTTTTATAAATATTCAGGATTGTGGAATCAATTTTTGCATTTCAATTCCATTAGCAAACAATCTGTAAAAATAATCAGATATTTTGTCAATTAACTTTCTTTTTCCAAATTAGAAATATCTATAATAAATCCTTCCATCCCGACAATTTTATTACCAAGATAAATAGGATTAGCTGATAAAATATGCCGACTTGTTGAACCGTCTTTATTTCTTCTGATGGCAAGTCTGCCTGAAAGAGTCTCTCCTTGCATCACTTTATCAAAAGTGTCTTCAAGTTTTCCTACTTCGGCTGGCTGGCGTGTGATAGCGTAATGCTTCCCGATGACTTCATCCCTGTTCGTATATTTGTAAAATTTGAGCCATGCTTCATTTACATCCGTAATAACCCCTTTGTCATCCAAACGATAATAGCCTGCGCCACTGTTTTTTACAGCATAATACATATGTTCCGTCAATTCTTCGGTATCGCTGATATCCAGAATGAATCCTTCCATCCCTATGATTTTACCGTCTTCAATAACCGGGTTAGCCGACAACAAATGCTTGCCTGTTGATCCGTCCATACATCTCCTTACTGCCGGTTTTCCGGTAATGGTACCTCCGTCCATAACATTTTTAACAAGTTCATCCAACTCCGATAAATGTTTCGGGTCGCGGGCTAGCGAATAAGGTTTACCTATTATCTGATTCCTGTCTTTACACTTAAACATTTTAAGCCAGGCCTCATTTACATCCACCAGTTTACCATCTTTATCAAGCCGGTAATAGCCGGCCACGCTATCATCAACAGCCTGCTGCATATGTTGCTTGTGCTCATCTTTTTCGTCCACATCAATAACTTCCCACCCGGTTAGCATAGCTTTGATGCTTGACAAAGGTGTATCGCCGGTTGTCGTAAGATAAACATGAGCGATAACAAATGCAAGCAAAGTAAAAGCTCCGAATGTGTGAATAATCGCTATAACACTCAGCCCTGTTAGCTGGACTGGATTTTGGGGATATATGTAAAACATATAAATGAACCCGGTCAGTACCTGTATCGGAATAACAAGCAATTTTAATCCAAGGTAAATGAATCTTTGCAGTGGATTAAATTTGTTGTAAACGGTTTTGTGCGTAGGGTGAGGAGCACCCCTGAAGATGCCTGTGATGTAATAAGATATCTGCGCCTTGATGTATTTAGTAGTTGGGATGTATTGTTTCCATTCGCCAGTTACAAAATGCCAGAAAATGGCAAACACAATTAGAACCAGAAAAGCCCAGGCCGCAATATCGTGCCAGCGGACAACGTTCTCAAAACCAAAAACCGTATAGTATCCATGAATCTCAAAGCCGGTAAAAGCCAGGAAGAAAATTAATAATGCCTGACTCCAATGCCAGAATCTTTCAAATCCTCTGTATATGTATGTTCTCTTTTTTGTCATCATTCAATAATAAAATAGTATTACTTTTTTGTTATTCTTAAAAATCCATGAATCAATACACCCAGGAAGGAAATTATGAGCAACCCAATCCCAATATCATCAAAAAATTCGCTGTAGTCCCTTCCCGGGAGGTAAAAGCCTGTTAAATTTTCCAACCTTCCATGGTGGGTATGGCAAGCAGAGCACTTCAAGGACTCATCTGCAGGAGCCACCATATGATTAATGGGCCAATACATTTGTGTTTCGATAAATGCATACTTTCCACTATAAGGTATCCCGATACTTTCCATTCCGGCACGGGCAGCTTTGTCCCAGTCAAAATTTTTCCAATACGAAGTGCTGTCCTTTCCGAAGAGGTGAGGAAGAATCATGGTCTTATACACCGGATCGTAAATTTGTTTTCCCGCATGTACTTTAACCGGGATTATTTTTGAGTTTTTATCATGGTAACTCCCAAATAATTGGTTTAACTGGACAGGATATCCTGTATCCACTTTATCACCCATAACATAGTGTTCTGCTTTCCCATTGAACCAAAAATATTCCGGCTGTACATTGCTTTTCCAGACAAAAGATCCTTTAAAACTATGATAGGTCATATTGCCGGCACTGTCTTTTTTAATCAGCACACTTCCATCCTCATTAAACGTTCCGGCTTTTGACCAGTCCCAATACATCTTGGTAGCGCTTACCTTGGCGTATTCAGGAATATGACAGGTCTGGCAGGCAATCTTTTTAGTATGTTGGTTGATTATCTTGTTTTTATGCGGTTGCCCGGTGTGGCACTGAGCACATGAAACACGATTTGTATCCTGCGAAGCAATGGAATACAAATTCCCGGAAATATTGTGTCGTTCCGTTGTATGACATTCTACACATTCCATATTAGCACCATCCACAGCCATATGCACATCAACTTCTTTTGTAACTGCTGACAATTCATTGGCAATGTCACCATGCTTCACATTGTTTCCTCCCCCGCCAACGAAGTGGCATGCGCCGCAATTTTTCCTGGTGGGTGTTCCCACATGTTGTGCAATCAGGTTATAATCGGGCGGATAAAATGTTTTTTTGCCAAACTTTTTTACTTCTTTTACAGGGTAACCAGCGCCTGACGGGAACTTCTTATAAGTCCCTGTACGATCGTGACAAACAATACAATCTATATTTTTATTGTCGGAAAAATCAAAACCGTGGTCTTTCCACCCATAACCGATATGGCAACTGGTACAACGAGGTTCGTTAGATGAAATTCCGATGCAAAAATTGTTGATTATGTTTTTCTTCCCTAGCTGAATGGTGTCTCCCGAGTCTGTCACGTATTCCTTGGTCCATTTCCAGTGCGATGTTTTCATCACAACATGGGCCGTTAAGTTATGACATGACATACACGCTTCGGTGACT
>DGOT01000020.1:0-10428 GCA_002389465.1 Bacteroidales bacterium UBA4459
TTCATAAAAGAATTGTATCCTGTTGTCACCCATACAACCTTCATTTTTTGGAAATTGCGATTTAAGGTATCCAGAAGGTGGAATATGGTAAAGTCTTGCATCACCTTCAAACTGTTTCTCCTGTCCATCCTGCTGGTCAAAAAATACAATGACCTTACCTCGAAAACCTTCCGGCATCAGGTATATTTCTCGTTCACAGTCAACTGACTCCTTGCAACCAGCAAAAAATATCATACCAATTACAAAACCGATTATAAGTTTCATATGATTTTGTATTTCTTAAGAAATAAAAGAATAAAAAGCAACTCCCTAAAAGGAAGTGCTTTTTATTACACTTGTATTTTGTAAATGACTAATTATCAACGCATGTACAAGTATTACCATAAACTGCAGCAGCATTTGCGCATGCATTTTCATAGTCATTAATATCGCTACTGTTACCACATAACTCAGGGTATGTATAAGTAAGTACATCAGTACCACCCTGAGTTTGATAAGTGTATGAACAGGTTGTACACTTATTGCAGGATTGGATGGAAAATGCTCCCACAAACAAAAAAGCAATTGTTAATAAAGTTAGAATTTTTTTCATGTGAATTAAATTTAATTGTTGTTTAAATAATTTGAATTAATGTTTATTATTTGATAAAGTATTTGATGCTGTATTTGAAATTTATTTTACTGGGGTGGGTATTTTGATAAGATTTGTTGGATACTGTAATTAATCGCTTGTTCTCTCTTGTCAGGGCTCAGGTTTTCATCGAGTGTTTTTGTGCCAATGCCCTGCCAAACCAACTTCTGTGTTTTCATGTTCACAAAGCTGATAAATAATGATCCGTTCGTGTATTGATTATAGTCTACCTGGGTTGTAGTAAATCCACCACCCCAACCATAACGATAAGGGCCGTAGCCAGCACCGGTTGTCGTTGCCGTAGCTTCTATTTCCTGTTGTGTTTTGATAAACAAATCAACGGCAATGTCAGGATTATCAGACTCAGTAAACCCTTTGGTCTTCATTTCGTCCTGAACAGCTTTAATTACTCTGTCGCGGTTCAACTCACTAACAGGTAACTCCAGTGATTCTTTTGTAAGAGCATAGGTTTTAAATTGTGAAAAGTCAGTCTGTTTGTCGTAATCATATGTTACCTGGACACTCGAGCATGAGGTAATAAGTGCGAGGGATAAAAAAGTGATTAAATTCTTCATGGCTTCATGATTTAATTAGATATTCTTAAAAACATTGTTGCAATCTTCCATAGCAGGATAATCTTAAATTTTTATTCTTACGTGAACATGTAGTAAATTAGCATTAATTGTATCACATTACCTTGCTCACATAATCCTTATTCTTGGAATTGATCACAGCTTTCTTTGCCGGCAGGTTAAGCACGGTTGTTGAAGCATGGCTGATACCTGATTTGAATTTGCTATAATTAATTTTACCACTGATAGGATCTTTTCCCATTAAACTCGAAAACTCCTTATACATAAATAATTTGGTAGCAGATTCCACCTTTACAGTTAGTTTGTCACCCTTCACGAGAACATCAGAAGATGTAGCTTCAATAACCCCATCCTTTTCTGTAATTACAGCTTTATCAAAGAAATCAAGAAGTTGACCTTTGCTCATAAAATCGTACTGTGTATAAAGGTCGATGGCATTTTGTATATAATCAAGGTTGCCCTGTGCTGTACTTGCCTGAACTTTTCCACGGATACCCCTTTTCTTTTTTACATCGGTATCGGAAGAGATATTTGTTACAGAAACCTTTCCGTCATCTTCAATGCTGAGCTCGTTTAATGCGGTTGCCTTTTGTGCGCCATCCACGGTTACTATTGACTCCATTTTCCAAATGAAGGCCTTCAATTGTCCCGTATTTGCAGCATCGGCCTTGCTGATATCAAGAGATAATTGGTCGGTATCAATCTGTGCGATTGATACGAGTCCTAATCCAATTAGGATTAACAGTGTTAAAGATATTCTTTTCATATTTTTTATTTAATTCTATGTATTGAAAGATCAATTTAATACAAATTTATATTGAAAATTCGTAATTTTACTCGCATTATTCAGAAAATACCTATCATTGAGTATATGAATCTTAATAACAAAAAATACAGTAGATGGAACTCATGTTAATACATTACTCATTGTTGAGTATTTATTGAATTTAAAATCTTTTTAATAATTATTGAAGCTTCCAAAAATTATATTTGTTGTAGTTTAAGTAAATAATTAAAACCATTAAGACGTGAAAAAAGCAATTATCCTGATCTTTGTTATTGTCTGTTTTGCCGGGCAGATCATATCGCAGAACGATGATGGAACAGTGAATCTGCCAGACAGCATCCAGTACGACAGGATCATTATTAAAGGGGTTTCCATCTCCGGCAATAAACTGACAAAGGATTATGTAATTATCAGAGAGTTGGATTTTAAAATAGGGGATACGCTTAGCACCAGTTCAGATAAAAGAGAATTTGTTTCCAAACTAAAAAGAAGAGCCCTTAAAGATTCGAGTGAACTTGCACTTCGTATGCATTACAGCAGGGAGAATATTATTAACACAAAACTTTTCCTAAAAGTTAGTTTAGGAATCAAACAAATTGACAGTAATAGCTACAATCTCCTGATCACCGTTTCAGAACGCCACTATTGGTGGCTATTCCCGGTCGTGAAACTTAATGCTCCCAACATCAACGAATGGTTGAGAGACATTGACCTTTCCGACATTAGTATGGGTTTATTTTTCAGCCACAACAATTTGTTCGGAACCGGCGACCAGACATCGCTGGCTGCTTATGCCGGCAAATCGTATGCTGCAGCATTCGGATACCGTATACCCTGGATCGGAAAAGGAAAGAAGACCGGTTTAACATTTGGCGCCGCTTATCAGAATCTTTATACGGTGGAGTATGCCTCGCTGGAGAACAAACGGCAAATGTTGTATGACAATAACTCTTTCCAGTTTGCAAAGTTCACGGCACAATTCACTTATCGCCCCGGGTTGTATAATTATGCGACCCTTAAATTCACAGGTGAGTGGGTAAAAATTTCAGACTCACTTTACACGCTCAATCCGGACTTTCTCGCCAAGGAAGAAAAAACAAATACGTCTTTTTCGCTTTATGCAGATTATTCTTACGATTCAAGGAACAGCCAATCGTACCCGCTTTTCGGTAACTATCTGAAAGTTTTTATCAATAAAGTTGGTATGGGTCTGTACAAAAGAGATGTTGACTACTTCTTTTACGGAATTGATTTTCATTTTTATCAGAAATTAGGAAAAAGATTATACGTTGCCGAAATGGTAAAACTGGAAAATTCATCCGGTGACGATCAACCATATTATTACCAGGTGAACATGACAGGAAAAAAAGACTTCATTCGGGGTTATGATCTTTATACGTTGAAAGGCGACCAGATGTACTATTCCCGTAATAACCTGAAATATGTACTTGTCAAACCAAATATACGTAAGGTTAAGAAAGAGGTAAAAGGTAGTAAATTCAAAGCATTACAATATGCTTTTTACTTAAATTTATTTGCTGATGCCGGTTATGTTACAAATAAGTCTACAGAGAACAATCCTTACAACAATAAGATGTTATTCAGTTGGGGACTTGGAATCGACTTCGTGACCTATTATGATATGGTATTGCGTTTTGAATATGCCTTTAATTCCATTGGAACAAATGGATTCTTTATTGCATTTGGTATGCCCATTTAACATATAGAATATTGTACAAACATATCATTTGATTTCGTCTTTTTATATCTTGATATTGTTTAATATTTATTTTGTTTGATTAATTATAACTGCAATTCAGGTTATTCAAACCCTGTTTCCATGTTTGTAATTACTGATCTTTTTGCATTTAGCCATATTTTATCAATGCGTAAAATCAGAATAAAATTTTTATAGCTTTGCTGTTGATAAAAACCATTTGAATTAAACAAATTTTATTGCTATGAAAAAATTATCAATTCTTTTAATTGGTCTGATGTTTGCGTTGAACATTCAGGCACAACATGTGTTTAATAAAGGTAGTTTATTATTTAATGGAGGCATAGGCATTCCTTACAACTTTGGGTTCATTCCAAGTATTAACTTTAGTGGTGAATATGGTGTTATACCAACAGGTGATGTTGGTCTTGTGTCATTTGGAGGTTTGTTTGAAATGCAGTTTGCTAATTACAATGCCTGGCATGGATATTCCAGCACCTTTAAACCAATTATTTTTCTAGGTCCGCGTGCAGCATGGCACCTTCATGTTTTCAACAGCGACAAATGGGATGTTTACGGGGGAGCCGGTTTCGGCATAAAATTCAGGCTACAACCTTATGATGGCTATTACGGCTCTACCGTTTCGGGTTATGGTGAAGGATTCGTCGGGGGAAGAATGATGTTCAGCGAAAAACTTGGCTTATATGCTGAAGCAGGAGGAGGAGCTGGTGCGTTCATCAGGTTTGGAGTAACCTTCGGATTTTAATTGTTTAATATTTTGCAGACTCTAATAAAAAAGCGGCTTGCGCCGCTTTTTTTTATTCTGTGCTCTGTTCAAACTCCCTGATCAGTTCTTCAGGTGTCTTTCCCAGATTCTTCAACGAGATTTCCGCATCATCGGCAAAATCACTGTCCGGATATCTGGCAAGAAATTCTTCGTAATACTTTTTAGCCTTTTCCAGATCATGCAATTGATCTTCGTAAACAAATGCTTTTAAAAACATGACAGAAGGCACTTTCTCATAGTCAGGATAATCGGTCATTATTTTATTGAATAAGGCTATTGTTCGTACCGGTCGCTGTATATTCATCGAAATATCAGCAGCACGGAACAAATAAACCGGAGCCAGCGAATCCTGCGGATTTTCTTTAGCGAACTTTTTATACAAATCAATCAGTTTTGCAGCGTCAGCACGCTTTATCTGGGCCCCATTGTTGTCAAATAAATTGTTTTCCATAGACACGATGGAATCCTGTACTGTCATTTCCGATTGACCTCTTTCATTTGGCCCTGAGCAGGATGCGCCTAAAACAAGCAGGCCAATTAATAACAAATAACACCTCTTCATAAGTCTTCTTTTTTAAATTATTTTTTTCCTTTTTTTCTGGGCAGGATTATTTTGTAGCCCGGATCAATTTTACCGTTTGAAATATCACTCAATTTTCTTTTTAACAATATTTTCCTGATGTTGGGTAATCTCTCAATGAAAAGAATCCCGTCCGTATGGTCATATTCATGCTGGATGATGCGTGCTGTTACTCCGCTAAACATTTCATCCTCATGGAATGTAAAATCTTCATCATAGTAATTCAGATAAACGGTTTCCGGCCGCTTCACGTATTCTCTTATTTCAGGCACACTGAGGCAGCCTTCTTCCATATCCACTACCTCACCTTCCGTATCAATTATTTCAGCATTAATAAAGGCCTTTCTAAAATCTTTTGCTTCAGGATATTCTTCTCCATATGGTGTTGCGTCAACAATAAACAACCTGATAGCTCTGTTGATCTGTTGGGCTGCCAATCCCACACCATTCGAATAATGCATTGTCTCGTACATATCTTCGATCAACTTATCCAGATCAAGATAGTTTTTGTCAATTTGCTCGCCTTTCTTTTTCAATATCGGGTGTCCGTATACAGCTATTGGTAATATCATACAGTAAATCGTTTATTTTTAGCGCTCAGATACGATTGCAACAACAAAGTGGCACTGATCTTATCCACCAACGCTTTATCTTGTCTTTTTTTCTTTTTTAGTCCTCCTTCAATCATAGCTTCGCCTGCTATTTTTGATGTAAACCGCTCATCGAAGCGGTCTATTCGTATATCAGGGAATTTCTTTTGAAGCTTTTTCACAAAAGGATCGATAAACCTGCTGGCATCAGATGGTCTGTTCCTCATATCCTTTGGCTCACCCACAACAATCGTCTCCACTTCATTTTCCCGCAAATAGTCTTCCAGATACTGCCATATGTCAATGGCCCGCACCGTTGTAATCCCATGAGCGATCATTTTCAGTGTGTCTGTAGCTGCAATGCCAACACGCTTTTGTCCGTAATCTATTGCTACAATTCTTCCCATAAATATGAACATGCAAAAATAGTGTTTTTTAGTATGTTGTTTTTTGATAATTTTATCATTTTAAGAAAATCGCCATGCAAACATTGAAATTACTCGTTAATGAAGCCTGGGATAACAGGTCATTATTAAAGAATAAGGAATACATACGAGCCGTTGAGGAGACACTGGAATTGCTTGATAAGGGCAAACTAAGGGTTGCTGAAAGACGCGGAGAGGTATGGAATGTTAATGATTGGGTAAAGAAGGCTGTTATCCTATATTTTCCTGTCCGCGATATGGAAACAACGAAAATTGACATTTTTGAGTTTCACGATAAAATACCGCTGAAAAGAAACTACAAAGAACAGGGCGTTCGTGTTGTTCCACATGCAGTGGCCCGTTACGGTGCGTATATTGCCCCGAATGTTATTCTCATGCCATCGTATGTGAATATTGGTGCCTATGTAGATACGGGCACAATGGTCGATACATGGGCAACGGTGGGGTCGTGTGCGCAAATAGGCAAAAATGTACATCTGAGCGGTGGCGTAGGTATCGGTGGGGTACTGGAACCGGTTCAGGCCGCCCCGGTGATCATCGAAGATGATTGCTTCATCGGCTCAAGAAGTATTGTTGTTGAAGGCGTTCATATTGGCAAGGAGGCCGTGTTGGGTGCCAATGTTGTCATCACACAATCAACAAAGATCATTGATGTGAGCCAGGAGAAAGCAATTGAACTTGTGGGCTATGTTCCACCGCGTTCCGTGGTCATCCCCGGTAGTTATGAAAAACAATTTCCAGCAGGAACATTCAATGTCTCTTGCGCACTTATTATCGGCAAAAGAAAAGAGTCGACTGATAAAAAGACTTCATTGAATGAAGCTTTACGAAATTTTCATGTTTCCGCTTGATCTCTGTTTGGATATTAAAACCCGAATTAATTGCTTAATTTTACCCGGTAACGATGGCTAAATATCATATATACGCTATATCTGACAGTACAGGTCGCACGGTTGATCTGGCTGTAAAGGTTGCGCTGGCTCAATTCAGTAACAGGGACACGGATGTACATTTAAAAACGGAAATATCATCCATTGAAGAAATTGATCAGGTTGTTCTGAAGGCTGCCAAAACAAATGGATTGATCATTCACTCGTTTGTAAAACATGAGTTAAGCGATTACATATGGTACGAAGGACGCTTGCACAATGTTGAAGTCATTAACCTGCTGGGGCCTGTTTTAAACCGCTTTGCCAATTTTTTACATGCTACACCTATCGAAGAACCCGGGTTATTCACCCGGTTGAATAAAAGTTACTTCCGACGCATAGAAACAACGGAATTTGCCATAAAGCATGATGACGGTGCCAACGCACACGACCTGGAGGATACCGAAATTGTTTTACTAGGCGTGTCACGAACATTTAAGACACCATTAAGTATCTACCTGGCATATAAGGGGTGGCTTGTAGCGAACATTCCCATAGTTATGGGCATACCGCTACCTGAGTCCGTATACAATCTGCCACCGGAACGGGTATTCTGTCTTACGACCAATGCCAGTACATTGTCGCGGCTAAGGAATGTGCGGCATGAGTACCTGAGAGGAATGGCACACGGGTATTCGACCCTTGATAATGTTAAAAAGGAACTTCAATACGCGCATATGTTGTTTAACGGGCATCCTGAATGGAACCTGGTTAAGGTGACGGCAAAACCTATTGAAGAGATTGCCAGCAACATTATCAGGATCTATAGAAAAAAACAAAAAGAATCGCTTAAATCATAGTACTTTGATTAACAGAACGACACCTTTTCTTCGGTTTGTTTTTTATCTGGTGATGATGGCGCTTATTTTTTCACAAACCACTGCCACCAGCCAGACAATTCCCGGTGACGGATGGAACCTGTCTAAAAACAAAAAAGATATCTTGATTTACACACGCAGCATGGATAATTCCAAGCTGAAAATGTTTAAACTTTTTGCAGTTATAGACATAAGCATTGAACATATGGTTGATGTATTGCAGGATATTGAGAATTACCATAATTGGTCTGTAAATCTGAAGCATACTGAATTGCTCGAACAAATCAATGAAAATGATCAACTGATCTATACTGTATTAAAAATGCCCTGGCCTTTTGATAACAGGGATGTTATCAACAGGTCTTATACCTATTGGTCGGAAAGCAGGGATACGGCCACATTAGTTATCAGTTGCCTTCCTGATTATCTTCCTGAAGAAGAGGGGATCGTAAGAATGCCGCAAGCCGAGGGGGAGTGGCATCTCATCAAGTTGGACAAAAATAAAGTAAAAATTGAATATACATTCAGCGCTGACCCGGGCGGGTCTATTCCTGAATGGGTTGTAAATTTATTCATTGTTGACGGTCCTTATAAAACAATAAATAATTTGAAAGATTATATGAAAACCCGATTTAAAGAAGAATAATATGCTGAAGACATCCATCATACAATTTAGACCGGAGTTTGCCAATGTAAAAGCAAATACACTAAAAGTAAACGGACTTCTTGCTGCTGTAAAACACAGTGATTTAGTTGTGCTTCCCGAGCTAGCCAATACGGGGTATAATTTTATTAGCAGAGAACAAGCACGTTCTCTTGCTGAACCTCCTGAGAACAGTGCCTATGTCGAAATGCTTGTTCATAGTGCTCAAAAAAACAAACAACTCATTGTTAGTGGTTATCATGAATTGGAAGGTGACAAACTTTATAATTCTTCTTTGCTTATATCGGAAGATGGTCTGGCAGGAAAGTACCGGAAAGTACATTTGTTTATGAACGAAAAAACAATTTTCGAACCCGGGAATCTCGGTTTTCCAGTTTTCCAGGTAAAGGGCATCAAACTGGGTATGCTCATTTGTTTTGATTACCTGTTTGTCGAGGCTTGGCGTATTATGGGCTTAAAAGGTGCCGAAATAATAGCTCATCCTTCTAACCTCATCACACAAAATGCTACGAAAGCCATACCGGCACAAGCGATGATTAACAGGTTTTTTATTGTTACGGCCAACAGAACGGGTACGGAGCGTTCTATAACTTTTAACGGCAGGTCATTTGCCGTTGATCCTAAAGGTGATTATATAGCACGTATCCCCGATGATAAAGAAACCATAAGCACGTTTGATATCAATCCAGAAACCGCGCACGATAAATTAATTACACCGCTCAATCATGTTTTTGATGATCGGTTTCCTGGTTTATACAAAGAAATTCTGGAAAAAGATCTTACTTAGTCCGGTAACTTTTCTTCCACTTGAGGGTATAGCCAACGTTAAACTCAATAAAATCTGCTTTTGAAAAGTTGTATGCCCTGACATTCACACCGGCAACAATATTTCCCGGAAAGTAGTACCTGATCCCTACGCGTTGATATGTCGTAGGAACATCCTGACTTTCTGTTTCGGGCAGGTAAATATAAAAACCCGGTTGTGCCAAAATTGAGATATGATTTATGACCAACTCGAAAGAAGGAAAGATGCCGATTAAAAATTTATCCCCAAATGTTGCTGCTGCCTTTTCAGGCGTTCCGTTGATTAGAGTAGTATCTGCACCATATGCACCGTTGTAACTGAAATCCACACCTCCGCCAATCTTTATTTTATGAGAAACCTGTCTGTTAATACCTGTTGATAAGGTGTAAACTCCATAATTAAATGCTGTTGCTAAAGTATCATCACTAACGTCAACATACGAAAAAGCAACTTGTTTTATTGAAGGGGACAGTATGATCAACCATTCCCATTCTTTTAAATATGGTGGTTTCACCCGTGTTATGTACTCGGGTCTTTCGTTAAAAAGATAATTAATGCCAATCCGTGTCGATGCCAGATTAACACCAAGATTAGGAAGTTTTACAGAGCCGTTGGAAAAATGCGTAAAGTTCAACCCCAGGTATAAGTTGAAACGTTTCGAGAGTTCCACTACCGAGTTAATGCCAAAATCAAAGAAAACCGCTGCATAGGAACCTATCGGATAGTAATATCCGTTTTCGTGCAAATCATGGCTCTTCCAGTTAAATGAAATACCAAAGTCAACTTCATAATTTATGCGCCATTTTTTCCACCTTTTGAAGGGTGCATTTATATATGCATACACTGCCAGCGGCCGCCCCAACTCGTAATCTCCTGGAAAGTAGGCACTATAAGCGCCAAAGCCCCAAACCGGGTAGCCATAAAGTTGTTGCCATAATTTTCTTCCGTCAGTGTGTAAGCCATATTGCGCAGTAAAGGACTGAAAAAAGCCGTATGACTTATTCTGTGGGTTCTCGCCCTGCACAAAAGCATGTGTCTGGATTACTAAACCCGGCTGGTAATAAAAATGAATTGTTTTTGT
>DGOT01000020.1:10502-24874 GCA_002389465.1 Bacteroidales bacterium UBA4459
TGTGTTTGTGCAAAATTAAAAAATTGAACGAACCTATAAGTAACTTAATAGAACATACAAACAGGATAAAATACAGTTTGTAAAATATATTAACTCCATAATCCTGACTATTTGTTCTTTTGTTATAATTTTGGCGCTCTTTACGTATACATATAACGAAATATAATGAAGAAGACGTTTCTTATTATTTTAATGGTATTAGGTGTATTCCAGCTGAGTAATGCTCAGGACAACCTGAACATCCAGGAGCTGAAACAGGCAGAGACAACTCAGAAAATAGCCACACTGCTGCATTTGATTAACAACTTTTATGTAGACACGCTGAATATGGCGGAAGTAACCGACAAAGCCATTATCTATACATTAAAGGAGCTGGATCCGCACTCGGCATACATTGCCGAAAAAGATGTGCAGAAGGCCAACGAACCGCTCGAAGGAAGTTTTGAAGGCATCGGTATCACATTTCAGCTTTTTAAAGATACCATTCTGGTTATTTCGCCCATACCGGGAGGCCCTTCTGACAAAGTAGGTATTATGGCAGGCGATAAGATCATCACGGTTGATGGTGAGGAGGCCTATGGGGAAGATATCAGCAACCAATGGGTTTTTGACCACCTGAGAGGTAAAAAAGGAACGGATGTAAAAGTAGGCGTCTACAGAAAGAATGTGGAAAACCTGCTTGATTTTATTATTGTTCGTGATAAAATTCCTATCAACAGTCTGGATGCAGCCTTTATGCTAGACAATAAAACCGGATACATCAAATTGAATCGTTTTGCCCGTAACTCGCTGCAAGAATTCAGGACAGCCGTAGCTGAACTCAGGGAAGAGGGGATGGAACAGCTTGTTTTTGACCTACGTGGAAATTCGGGAGGATATCTTGGAACAGCCATGTCAATCGGTGATGAATTTCTGAAAGAAGATGAACTTATTGTATACACCGAAGGCATCCACAGCCCAAGGCAAAACCTTAACTCGACAGGAGGCGGTAGCTTTGAAAAAGGAGAACTGGTCGTTCTGATCAATGAAGGGTCTGCCTCGGCAAGTGAAATTGTTTCGGGTGCCGTGCAGGACTGGGACCGCGGAATGATCATAGGAAGGCGCTCTTTCGGAAAAGGACTGGTGCAGAGACCGTTTAAATTACCTGACGGCTCCCTTGTACGCTTAACAGTAGCACGTTACTACACACCTTCCGGAAGATGTATCCAAAAGCCTTATGATGAAGGCACAGAAGAATATTACAAAGATTTTTATCACCGGTTTGAATCCGGTGAACTCATGCATCCCGACAGTATTCATTTTCCTGATTCACTTAAGTATAAAACCACGGGCGGAAGAACGGTATATGGTGGAGGCGGTATCATGCCTGATATTTTTGTTGCTTTCGATTCAACCCGGTACAACCAGGTTTATTCATCGCTGATCAGAAAAGGGGTGTTTAACACTTATGTTAATGAATACCTGGATAAGAACAGAAAGAAACTGATGAAAAAATATGCGGCATTCGGTCAATTTAACGAAAGCTATCAAATTAGTGATGAGGATTTTGATGCATTTATCACCCAGGCCGAAGAGAAAGAAGTGTTGACAGAAGACAATATAAATGAACTCAACGAAGATTTTATTCGATTGCAGTTAAAAGCACTCATAGCACGTAACTTATACGATACCGAAGCCTATTTTGAGGTATTGTCAACAGTTGATCATGAAATTGGCAAAGCACTTAAAACACTTAATGATCCGGCTGTTTACAATAGTTACGGATTTAAAGATTAAGCATAATTATGCCCTGATGATGGTAAACTTCCCATTTTCTTCCAGTTTGATGATAGTGGAAGGTTTTACTGTTCTTATCCTGTTTCTGAAACTTTCGACAGTATAATCCACACTTTTTATAATTTCCTCTGGTATCTGATCAAAAAAGGCAGGGGAGGGCTGGCCTGATACATTTGCGGAAGTGCTGACCAGAGGCTTGTCGAACATTTTAATTAAGGCCCCGCTAAACCGGCCCTTTACAATTCTAATAGCAATACTGCCATCCGGAGCAATCAGGTTTTTTGCCAGATTAATGGCATTGGGATAAACGATGGTTAAAGGGGAAACTGAGTTTTTCATTAAATCGAATGCTATCGGAGGCACTTTTTTAACATACCTCTCAATCTTATCAACACTATCAAGCAATATGATCATGCTTTTAGTTTCGTTTCGCCCTTTTATTTTGAACACCTTTTGAACGGCTCTACTGTTTGTGGCATCACAACCAATGCCCCAAATAGTGTCGGTAGGGTATAGGATTACTTTTCCTTTCTTTAACAACTCAATCGATTTACTTATTTCAGCTTCAAGGCTCATAATTGTTCTAATAGTTGTTCGTTATCAATGGTATAGGCGCAGTCGAAATGATGTTCCGGGCATTTCTTCCTTCCATGGATTCCACATGGCCTGCAAGCCAGTTCCTTTTTTGTTTGCACAATGAATGATCTGTCAGACAGCGGCCCAAATCCAAATTCAGGAACAGTGGAACAAAAAACAGCGGTAACCGGGGCATTCACCGATGATGCCAGGTGCATGGGAGCCGAATCATTCACATAATTCATCTGTGCATCTTTCATTAGTGCAGCCGATTCCAGAAATGATAATTTCCCTGCCAGATTAAGGCAGTTGACTCGCCTGGATTGGTTTATAATCCTGTCACAAAGATTCCGTTCCTGCTCCGATCCTAACAAATACACATACATAGTTTCGTTAACCGAAGAGATAAACTCAACCCATTTATCCTCAGGAAATGTTTTAGTAAACCAGAGCGAGCCAGGTGACACGGTAATATAAGCATGCGTTTTGTATTGCGACATTTTGGCGTCATCATGCTTTGTCGGGTATAATTTTACCGGGAATGTTTTGCCATCCGTCAGATTTTCGATGAGCCGAAGATTTCTGTCCACTTCATGCATGCCACCTTTCTCGTTAAGCACATGTTTCACCTTATGGGAATAAAAAACTGAAAAAGGATTCTTTCTGAACCCGATTTTACTCTTTGCCCCTGATAAAACTGTTATCAGTCCGGAAGAAGCAAACCGCTGAATGTTGATCACTGAATCATAATGCTGCTCCCTTACAAACTGAATAATTTCTTTCAGATTGCCGTATTTCTTTTCTTTCTTATCCCAGGCAATTAAATTACTAATGTATGGATGATTCCGTAATAACGGCTGGTAGCCATCCTTGAGCAGGAAGTCGATTCTCGCCCCCGGAAAGTAGTGATGCAGCTTCTCTATTAGCGGTGTGGCAAGGATCACATCGCCTAATGAGGCTGTTTGTATGATGAGGAATCGTCTCAATTAATTTATTTTGTACAAAGTTAGGGAAATATAAAGCTTTTTAAACCATACAAGGGAAGGATTTAAAGTTTACTACGTTCATCTTTTTTACAACTTATTAATTACCTTGCTCAAACTTGTTATTTAAAATTATTTTTAATTATCACCATGAATTTATCATAATAGGTAAGTTCGTATTTTTACAAGCAACTTTAATAATTTCTGACATGGTAAATTTAGAAACATCGTATATGGGGCTGACATTAAAGAACCCTTTGATTGTTGGCAGTTCAGGTTTAACAAATTCAGTTGAAAACATCATTGAGATTGCCCGAAACGGTGCTGGTGCCGTGGTGTTAAAATCATTGTTTGAGGAACAGATCAAACATGCCGCTTCGAATACGATCATGCAAAATGAGTTAGGCAATGCTTACCCGGAAGCAGAGGACTATATCCGCAATTATACACGTGAAAATGATGTTGACAATTACCTGAAACTGATAGAGAGCAGTAAGAAAGAGGTAGATATCCCTATTCTTGCCTCCATTAACTGCCTAACAAATACCGAGTGGATGGCTTTTGCCCGGCAAATTGAAGAGGCCGGGGCTGATGGTCTGGAACTTAATATATTTGTCATGCCTTCTGACCCCGACATTGAAGGGAAAGAGAATGAGGCCGTTTATTTTGATATTGCCCGAAAAATTGTTGAAGAGGTGAAAATACCGGTATCCCTGAAGATCAGTTATTATTTCTCTTCACTTGCCAACACGGTAATGAAATTATCATGGACCGGCGTTAAGGGCATTGTTCTCTTCAACAGGTTCTTCAGTCCCGATATTGATGTTGAAAATCTGGAAGTTAAGGCCTCACATGTTTTTAGCACACCTTCCGACATTGCGATATCGTTAAGATGGATCGCTATGCTTTCGCACCATGTTAACTGTGACCTGGCGGCCTCTACCGGTGTACACGATGGTAACGGGCTGATCAAGGAATTACTGGCTGGGGCCAAAGCGGTTCAGATTGCTTCTGTACTTTACAAAAAAGGCTTTGGCGAGATAGAACATATGCTAAACACGCTTGAAAACTGGATGGAACGCAAAAACTATAGCAAGTTGAATGATTTTATAGGTAAGATGAGTATTGCTGAGGCTAAGAATCCGGCTTCGTATGAAAGAGTACAATTTATGAAGCATTTCTCAGGTATCGAATAAAGTTACTTCGATTTCTTAAATTATTCATATCTTAGTCGCTTCTACCATTTCAATCAACCATATGCCACGAAAAGCTTTAAAGTTTGTTTTTCTTTCTTTGTTTTTTATGTGCATGCAAAATCCAAAGGCTCAAATAATGAATTATTATTGGAGCTCTAATTTCAACTCAGCCTCTGCGCTACTAGGAGGTGCTGTGGTAGCCGGTGAAGGAGAAAATACGGCTATTTATTATAACCCGGCTACAATAAGCGAAATGGAAAAGGGGAATAGTTTTTCATTTACTTCGAGTTTGTTCACCTATAATGCACACCATTATAAAAATATGTTAGGCGATGGTATTACCATGTATGAAGATTACCTGGTAGCGCAGCCACCTTTTATTTCGTACGCAAACAAGTCTAAAAAAAATAATAAATTCAGCCTCGCTATTACCATATTAACAAAGGCAAAAGAAGATATGAGAATTTACTGGGCGGGGTCGCAGTACTATAACGTATTAACGAACTTGCCTGGAGATGATAAATACAATGCGTCTTTTAACTATCGCAACTACTACCTAGACTTTTGGGTGGGCGGAGCCGTTGCATACGAGCTTACGCCAAAGTTAAGCGTCGGAGCCTCTTTATTTGTTTCCATTGTTTCCCTTAAGTATGTCTATGGATATTCAACCAGTGCATACAGCGTGAACGACACACTTGACCCTGAAATCTACCCGCAGGCTTCACGTGTCGCATACAACGATTACAGAGACAACCTGAAGTTTACAGATTACCGGATCTTATTTAAGTTTGGCGTGCTATACACCACCGGATCATGGAGGTTTGGCCTGAACATCACAACACCTACAATTTATCTGTTCTCTGCAGGTAAGGATGCGCTCAGCAGTAAAATTATCACAAACATTTCTACTTCGCAAAACACCTCTCTACCTGATTATGAGATTTTTGACAGCCAATATGGGAGCCAGTTGAAAACAAACTTTAAATTACCCCTTTCCGTTTCGGCAGGCTTCATCAAGGACTTTCATGATGGAAACAAAAGGTTGTATCTCACGGTCGAGTATTTTAATCGCATTCAACCATATAAACTGGTTACGTCTCAACCTGACGATAATATATCTAATCTTGAACCTGATGAAGAACTTCAAAATTACGATTGGCTTTCATATGCCCGGGGCACCAGAAACTTCATTAATTTTGCTATTGGCTATAGTTGCAAGCTAAAAAAGCGGCGGGAGTTTTTAAATTCATTCCGGACAGATTTTTCCAGTATCAGGAATGTAGACTTAGGTGAATACAGCAACTATAAAACATTGCATTCATTCAATTACAATGTCTTACACTACGCTGCCGGGCTGAAATTCAATATAAAAAAGAGCAACTTTATTGCCGGAGCTCAATTCTCCCTGGCCTATAATAACCATCTGAAACAAGTCACAAATTTTACCACACCGCTTGAAATTAACGAAGTAGACAACAGGGTACTGCAAGGGGTTTTAGATGAAAGTATGAGCGTCCTGTTCTGGGGTATAAGTGTGTACATTGGTGCCAATTTAAATTTTATTCAGAATTAATATTTATATTTGCCGACCTAAATATTTCTAATTTTAATTTAAAAAAATTTTCATGAAGAAACTTATTTTTAACTTGGCTTTGATAACGGTATTTATCGGAAGCAGTCTTTATTTTCAGGGTTGCTATCCGGATAATACACTTACTTACCAGGAAACCGATATTGCTTTGACAGGATATTACGATTCCGTTGATTTTCAGCTTATTCTGACTTATTATATGCCGGACACCGTTTTTCCATATTCCGATGATACAACTAATATTGTACCGGTGGAGAACCAGGATGTAATCCTGAACCAGATTGCAGTTAATATGCAAAATTACGGATACACAAGGGTATACCCGGGTGATATCACGCCGGAACCCGATGTTATGGTAAATGCTTCAGCCATTGTTACTACGACAGTGAGCGTTGGCTGGTGGTATCCATACTATCCCGGTTGGGGCTGGGGATGGTACTACTGGAAAAAATCACCTGAAGAGACAAATTATTATTATTACCCCGGATATTATCCGCCAGGTTGGGGTTGGGGCGGTGTGCCCTATTATAGTTCTTATACGACTGGAACACTAATGGTTGAAATGGCAAACCCGGAAGATTACCGGGTTAATGACGGAGACACTGTGGTACCTTTGTACTGGGCTGGTGGTTTAAATGGTGTTTTAAGTGGCAGCTCTGATGTATCACGCATTACCGGAGAGATTGACCAGCTTTTTACACAGTCTCCCTACCTTGATCATAATTAATAGTTCTTGCTCACTTAACTGAAGAAAAAATGAAAAATAATAAAATATTATTTACCATAGTTTTTATAATTGCATTCTCTTTTGCGTCTTTCTCTCAAGGAGGAGGTGCATGGAATTTTACTTACAACATGGGGATTCCTATGGGCGATACAAAAGATTTCGTTTCAAAATCCTCTTTCAGGGGAATGATGATAGAAGGGCGAGGCTTTGTTACGAACAATCTTGCTGTTGGTGGTGCAGTAGGCTGGCAGGTTTTTTATGAAAATAATGGCTGGGTCACCGAAAGTATTAGTGAAACAGCTGCTATTCATGGATATCAGCGGAAAGTAATAAACGCTGTCCCTTTATTAGTAACAGCTGATTATTACTTCTTTCCTGGCAACTTAATGCCCTACATTGGGCTTGGACTGGGAACTTATTACATCGAGTCGCGCAGCTACCTTGGTATTTATTACGTTCAGGAGAAAGCGTGGCATTTTGGTCTGGCACCCGAATTAGGGCTTAGCATCCCGTTTGGAAGCAGCAATGCTGCCTTTACAGCCAACGTTAAATACAATTGGGCGGCTAAAACCAAGGACACAAGTGGGCAATCATGGATAGGTGTCGGTGTTGGTTTTTCATATGTATTTTAACGATAAATACACCCGATAATTAGCGGGTGAAGCAACAACAAACAAAAACCGAAGATGTGAGAAAAAACTTACTGTCTTCGGTTTTTTTTTAAATTAGCACTTCAATAAAAAACAATTAACTATGAGGAAAAATTTATTTTTAAGTATGGTATTGAGCATATTTACTTTATTTGTTCTTGGCTTAAATGCACAGACACAATTTGATAATCCCGGCTTTGAAGACTGGGAAGAAATCGGGTTTGGCCCCGATATTATTGAACCGGTTAATTGGAGTTCCATTAAGTCAACCGATGATGCCAACATGAATAATCTGGCTCCTTTAGTTTGGGGGCGTAGTACTGACGCCCATACGGGAAACTACTCTTTATATCTTTATGCTTTAAGTATTTTTGGATTTGTTGCTCCGGGTACAATTACCAATGGTCGAGTTCATGCCGAATTGAATCCTGACTCAGGATACACATACACAGATCCCGAACACGAAGAATGGCATACACGCCTGATAGCAAAGCCCGACAGTATAACCGGCTGGTATAAGGCCAACCCAATGCCGGATGATTTTGCCAAAGTAAAATTGGTGATCCACAGAGGTTTTGTTGCGGTTTCGGAAAGTGAAGATACTACCGGATTTATAGGTTCAGCCAATTTATTTTTATCTGGAGAAGTAGTTAACTATTGGACCAGGTTTTCTGCACCAATCAACTATTACCTGGACGAAGACCCTGAATTTGCTTTGATTACCATATCTTGTAGTAAAGGTGTTGATGCGATAGAAGGTTCTGAACTCTGGATAGACGACCTGGAGTTAATATACAACAATGGAACGGGCATTGTTGAAGAGAATCCGGAGAATCTGAATTTGTTTACTTCCGGCAATCAACTCCATGTTTTTGTCCGAAACGGTAATAAAAAAAGTTACACATTACGCATTTATGATGTCAATGGTAAATTGCACTTACAAAATCCCGGTTTGACAGACCAAAAGAATACGCACAGCTATCAGCTTCCTTCAGGCATTTACATTGTCAGCGTCAGCTATGAAGGAAAAGTTTTGACAAAAAAAATCGTTTTATAGTTGTTTCATTTTTATTGCACAGAAAGCTCGGTTAAATTTGATTAGCATAAACCTGATGCGAACCATATATTATTCATTTATTCTCATTCTATTTGTTTTAGGTGGAGTCGGGCAAACACTTGCCCAGGAAAATGGTGTGCTGAGTGGACGAATTACTGACAAAGAAAACGGAGAACCGTTGGTAGGCGCTAATGTTTACACAAAAAAGAATCTTTCTATTGGTACTGTGTGTGATTTTAACGGTTATTACTCTATTTCGTTACCTCCGGGCGAATACAATTTCACGATATCTTTTACAGGCATGAAAACGAAAAACGTTGCAGTACAGATAAAAAGCGGTGAAATCACACCACTTAATGTCAAAATGGAATCGTTCAGTGTTCAGTTTGATGAAGTGGTTGTTCGCGCAGGCCGTTTTGAAAGAAAGTTGGAAGAACAAACGGCTTCCATTGAAGTGATGAAACCCCGATTGATCGAAGCGCGAAACACGAGAGACGTTTCAACTATTTTAAATCTTACACCGGGTGTAACCATTTTAAATGAAGAACCCCAGATCAGGGGAGGGAGTGGTTTTACCTTTGGTGTTGGTTCAAAAGTTGGTGTGTTCATCGATAATATGCCCATCATTACGGGCGATGCCGGAAAACCCGACTGGTCACTCATACCTATTGAGAACATCAAACAGATCGAGGTCGTTAAAGGTGCATCTTCTGTTCTTTCCGGGTCATCTGCCCTCAGCGGAGCTATTTATATTCGCACCAATTATCCGGGTATACAGCCAAAAACCAAAGTGCAGGCATATACGGGTATGTATACACCTCCGAGAGCGCCTGCTACAAGATGGTGGAACGGCGTGAATTATTTGGGTGGTGTTAGTTTTCTGCATACGCGACAACTTGGCGATGGTCATACAGATTTTGTTATTGGCGGTATTGTGATGACCGACAGAAGCTATCTAGGAGCTCCCAAGGCAAACTCTTATGTTACAGACACATCTAATGTGTCGGATAACGATATGAAAAACCGAAAAGCCAGGCTTAATTTCAATATTCGTCGAAGGTCTAAGAAAACCGAAGGCTTAAATTATGGCCTGAATGGCAATATTATGTACAAAAAGAGCAGCACGGTATTTGCCTGGCTTGACGATACTACTAACTTCTACAGGGGGTATCCGGGAGCAGTTATGATCGCCGATAACCTGACTATGTATTTTGACCCTTTTATCAACTATTACAGTCCGATGGGTTTAAAACATCAGTTTACAAACCGAATATTATACAGGGATACAAAAGCTAACAACGATCAAAGCAGTACAGCTTTAATGATCTACAATCAATACCAGTTCAGTAAACGATTTGTAAATGTTGGAGGGCTGGAGTTTATTGGTGGAATAACCAGTCAATATACAAAATCGCGGGCAAATATGTATGAAGCTTCCGGTTCACCCGACAATAAAATCTGGAATGCTTCGCTGTTTATGGAGTTTGAGCGCAAATTCGGCAACTCTCTGGTCATTTCCTTAGGTATGAGGATAGAGCATTTTCGGCTCAACGATTCTATACGGGAAACAAAACCTGTTTTCAGAATGGGGACTTCCATAAAACTGGGACAGGAAACCTATATGCGTGCCTCATTAGGGCAGGGCTATCGTTTCCCTACTATTACTGAAAGATACATTAGAACTTCTGTAGGAAGTTTTGGGGTCTTTAACAATCCCGACCTGGTTTCCGAAACCAGCTGGAATGGAGAAATCGGCATAAAGCAGGGATTTAAATTCAGCAAATTCTATGGTTTCCTTGATATTGCAGGATTCTACCAGCAGTATAATAATACCATAGAATATCTATTTGGCTTCTGGGACTACACATTTGCTGCTGCCGGATTCAAGTTCGTTAACACAGGCAAATCGCAAGTAACAGGGGTAGATATTTCTCTTACGGGTCAGGCAAAGTTCAGGAAGTATTACAATATTAATGTTTTATTTGGCTATACATATGTTGTTCCTGTTTCGCTTGAACCGGATCTCGTATTCGCAGTTGATGACAGAGGTGTTGAATACAGCTATAATTCAACCAGTGTTGACCCATCGAAAAAGATACTGAAATATCGCTTCCTGCACACAGTAAAATTTGATTTCGAAATAAGCTATAAATCTATTTCTTTCGGAACAAGCCTGAAATATTTTAGCAAAATAGAAAACCTTGACCAGGCCATCTTTGATTTTGAAGACGCAACTCTCGCTTCGGGAGGCACATTGCAGCCTATTTTATACCGAAATTACTTTTATAATCATAATACAGGAAATGCTATCTTTGATATGCGGTTAAGTTATAAGTTCAGGATGCACCACAAATTAGCCCTGATCGGCAACAATATTTTTAACAGGTGGTACTCATTACGCCCGCTTAAAGCCGAACCCATGCGTAACATTACATTGCAATATACGCTAACCCTTTAAAATAAGTACTATGAAAAACCGTCTGTTAATTATCATTATAGGGGTTCTTCTGTTCTCAGGACATACCTTACAAGCTCAAAAAGGATATGACTTCCCCGACTCGGTAAAATATAAAAAGAATGTGATCAGATGGAACCTTACGCCATTTCTGTTATGGGATTCAAAAAACATCAACATCGGTTATGAACGTGTATTAAGACCCTATCGGTCTTTTTCGGTGAATGCAGGCTATTTTGTTTTACCGTCTTTAGTAAGTGGTATATATGACAGCCTTAACATCCAGCGTACGGGTAACAAATGGGGGATAACAGTATCGGGCGATTACAGGTTTTATTTTAAAAAAAGGAACAAAAAAATGGCCCCAGACGGACTTTACTGGGGCATCTATGGCTCGTATCATTATTATGAATTTGAGAATACGATAAATGTAATTAATAGCTCGGTTGTGCAAGGCGACCTAACACTTGGCGCCAGTTTAAATATGATGAGTGCTGGCGTGGAGTTGGGCTATCAGTTTATTATAAAAGAGAGGCTTTCCATCGACCTCGTCTTTATAGGCCCGTCTCTTACAGCGTACACAAAGAAATTCACTCTTTCGGGTACACTGGATGTAGATGAAGAAAACGAGTATATACAGGCACTTTATGATATTTTATCAGGCGCCTTTCCGGGTTTGGATAATCTGGTACAAACCGGTAAGCTGAGCACAAACAGCGCAAACTTAAGTATGGGCTTAGGTATGAGGTACCTCATACAGATCGGGTATCGATTCTAATCCACATCGTTCTGCCAATAAAGAGATTATAAATATTATGGATACTTCTCTGTTCCATTCATGAACGCACCCGCTTTATACATAGCTTTACCTGTGCTGGGGGAGTTTGCAAGCCTGGCACATCTTTTCACTGATCTTGAAAACCAGTCCTACAAAATTTTTTACGTTTTCGTCTGTATCAACCAATATGAGTCGTGGTGGGATAAACCCGACAAAAAGCATTATTGTGAGGATAATGAAAAGTCGCTGGCATATTTAAGATCAATAAGGAAGAACAATCTGTTCATTATAGACCGGAGCTCCAGAGGAAAAGGATGGCCTGACAAGAAAGGCGGAGTAGGGTGGGCACGGAAAATCCTCATGGACCGGATTGCTGCAGCATCAGATGAAGGAATAATAATCAGTATGGATGCCGACACCCATTATCCGGAAAATTATCTTCAGGAGATCGTAACGTATTTTAAAAATAACCCCGATAAAACAGGGCTTTCTGTGCCTTATTATCATCGGTTGGATAACAAGGGAACGGACAGGCAAATCTTGCGTTATGAAATTTATATGCGCTATTATGCGTTGAATATGCTGCGCATCGAAAACCCATACAATTTTACGGCACTTGGTTCGGCAATAGCCCTTCCTTTATGGGCCTATCGTAAAATAGGAGGGATGACACCTGTAAAAAGCGGTGAAGATTTCTACCTGCTACAAAAGCTTGTTAAAAACGGAAGAATAGGACAATGGGCTGATACAACTGCCTTCCCTTCAGCGCGGCTTTCCGACAGGGTTTTGTTTGGCACAGGGCCGGCATTAATAAAAGGAATGCAGGGAAACTGGAGTTCATATCCTTTATATCCTGCTCATTTCTTCGATCTCGTTAAACAAACCTACGACCTGTTTCCGAAACTGTATGAAAAAGAAATAGAAACACCCATGACTCCTTTTTTAAAAAAACAGTTGCGTACAGAAGATCTGTGGGAGCCTTTGAGAAAGAATTACACAGACCGAACAAATTTTATGAAAGCATGCATCAGCAAAGTGGATGGGCTGAGAATACTGCAGTTTCTGAGATCTATGTATACTTCAAGCGGCTCGGCAGAAAACGAACAGATATTAAAGGAATATCTTCTTAATAATTTTAATCAGCAGTTGGATAACAAGATGAGGAGTATACTGGATCATCTTGATTTTAACCAATCACCTGTTCAGGAACTCGACCTGATCAGAGAGTTTGTTTATGATCAGGAAATGAAACTGAGAAAAAAGATGGAAATTTCGTAGCTATATCTTATATTTGAGCTTATTTATATGAATGACCTTATCACCATACTGGGCGTAACAGCCACCGGGAAGACAAAACTTGCTGTCGAATTAACGGGTATTCTTGACGGCGAAATCATAAGTGCTGACTCAAGACAGGTTTACAAAGGGATGGATATCGGATCGGGTAAGGACCTGGCGGAGTACACCTTCAACGGCAAACCCGTAGACTACCACCTGATAGATATTGTTGAACCGGGCTATGAATATAACGTTTACGAATTTAACCGGGATTTTTATAAAATATATAACGACATTATTGCCAGAGGCAAGATGCCCATCATGTGCGGTGGAAGCGGTTTGTATCTGGATTCCATTATCAGCGGGTATGAATTGAAGAAAGTACCTGTTAACAAATTTCTACGAAAAAATCTTGAAGAGTTCAACGATGAAGAACTGATCAGTAAGCTTAAATCATACGGCCCCTTGCACAATGTAACCGACATTCGCGACAGAGAGCGTTTGGTGAGGGCAATAGAGATTGCTGAGTTTGAGCGACAGAATTCAGAAGAAGAAGAGCGGGAACCTGTAAACTCTATTAATTTCGGTATAAAGTTCGACCGGGAAACAATACGCAACAGAATTACTGACCGCTTACACGAACGAATGGAGAATGGTTTGATCAAAGAAGTTGAAGGACTACTTGACGGCGGTCTGACTCCTGAGCAACTCATGTTTTACGGCCTTGAATACAAATACATTACGATGCACATAACGGGCGAGCTTGGTTTTGATGAAATGTTTGCCCAACTCAACATAGCCATTCACCAATATGCTAAAAAACAGATGACGTGGTACAGGCGCATGGAAAAAAAGGGGGTTAAAATTCATTGGATCGACGGTGATATTAATCTCGACCATAAAGTTACCGTAGTCATGGGAATACTCAGGAATTACCAGGGTTGATCTTTGTTAATCGTTCGACTTATTTTTTAGTAGCGGAACAAACCTGAACGCCCCAAATTGTTCTTTGGCGAGAGCACCATCTTCTTCTTTGGTAAGCCGTATCATCGTTTGCACATCCCCACCACCAAGTGGCAGTACGATAACTCCTCCTGTTTTTAACTGGTTTACAAGTTTCTCAGGTATCTCCGGGGCTGCCGCTGTTATTAAAATCCCATCGTATGGTGCAAAGGCAGGAACCCCTTTATAACCATCGCCATAAAAGAGTTTTATCTGACGGTAACCGATTTTAGGCAAGAATTCTCTTGTTTTCTCGTATAATTTTTTTTGTCTTTCAATCGAAAACACTTTCGCTCCCAGTTC
>DGOT01000140.1:0-6733 GCA_002389465.1 Bacteroidales bacterium UBA4459
TTTATTGATGAAATTGATGCCATCGGGCGTGCGCGTGGAAAAAATCCGATGACCGGCGCTAACGATGAAAGAGAAAATACGCTGAACCAACTACTTACGGAAATGGATGGTTTTACACCAAATTCCGGCGTTATCATTCTTGCGGCCACCAACAGAGCTGACATTCTCGACAAAGCCCTGCTCAGAGCGGGCCGCTTCGACAGGCAAATACATGTTGAGTTGCCTGATCTCGAAGAGCGGAAAGAGATTTTCAAGGTACATATGAAACCGTTGAAACTGGACAAGTCGGTGAATATTGAATTTCTTGCCAAACAAACACCTGGATTTTCGGGTGCTGACATTGCCAATGTATGTAATGAATCGGCATTGATCGCTGCACGCGCCAACCATAAAAAGATCAACAAACAAGATTTTATGGATGCCATCGACCGGATTATCGGTGGGTTGGAGAAGAAGAATAAAATCATTTCGCCCAACGAGAAAAAAGTAGTAGCTCATCATGAGGCAGGACATGCTTCTATCAGCTGGCTGCTGGAGTATGCTCACCCACTGGTGAAGGTAACTATCGTCCCCAGGGGAAAATCATTGGGAGCAGCCTGGTATCTTCCTGAGGAAAGACAGATTACGACCTATGAGCAAATGCTGGATGAGATGACGGCTGCGCTGGGTGGAAGAGCTGCCGAACAGGTTATTTTCGGAAAAGTATCAACCGGTGCTCTGAATGACCTTGAGAAAGTCACGAAGCAAGCCTTCGCGATGGTAGCTTATTTCGGATTCAGTAAAAAAATCGGCAATATCAGCTTTTACGACTCATCTGGACAACAGGAATATGCGTTCAGCAAACCTTTTAGCGAGCGAACAAATGAGATCATTGATGAGGAAGTGAAGTCAATTGTTGAACAATGCTACCAAAGGGCACTGAAACTCCTTACAGATAACAGAGAGGGGCTTGAGCAACTTGCCGGCAAACTACTGGAGAAAGAAGTGATCTTCGGTGAAGACCTTGAAAACATCTTCGGGAAAAGACCCTGGGGTGATGCCACTGATTTAATGAAAGATCCTGAACCTAAAAAGAGGGCGGCCAGAAAACCAGGAAAGAAAGCTGATAAAAAGAATCCGGACGGGAAAAAGAACGACAATACAGATATAACCTGACAATTATTGCAGTATCTTAACAGAAACTGATGGAAGAGAGTACCAGCAAAGAAAAAATTCTGAAAGAGGTTCGGAATGCGTTAATAAACAAACTTGAAAATCCGTTTGCCAACATCGATTTCAACAGACCGGTATATGGCATGCTGAAAGAAGATCCGACTATTCAGTTTGCTATTAATCTCAACGAAGCCGGAGGCACTTTTATTTATTGCGAGAACGAAAAAGACATTGTAGAAAACCTGAAGCTTTTAAAAAAACAAAACAACTGGGATTCTATCTATTGCATTGACGAACGCCTGACAAAATTCCTAACAAGCGAAGATTTCAATGTAGCTGATGACCCGGATCATTTTTTGGAACAACAAGTGGGGATTACACGCTGTGAATACCTTATCTCAAGATTCGGAAGTATTATGGTGTCTTCAGCCATCATGTCGGGACGAAGAATGTTTGTTTTTCCTGAAGTTCATATCGTTGTGGCAGCGGCTGCACAAGTTGTACCTGAGCTAAAAGATGCTTTGGAAGAAATGACAAAAAATTATGAAGGCCGCTTCCCGTCACAGGTAACTGTTATTACCGGACCAAGCAGGACAGCTGACATTGAAAAAACACTTGTAATGGGCGCTCACGGACCTAAGGAACTTTATGTTTTTATGGTGGACAACGCCTGAATTTAACACACCTTCCGGACGGTTCTCCAATCTGTCTGTATCATCCTCCAACAACAATGACTTCCAGCTCAAATGTCTTTACCGGATCTTTCTCATCATCATATTTCGAGCCATATTCCATATATAATTTAGTTACACCAGGAGCTACTGCTCTGTATTTAAAATAGTACACTCCGGCACTTCCGATGCGGTCATCTGCCAGCATATAATTCGGCCTGCCTTTTTTTAAGATCACATGATCGTCATATGCTGCTTTTCTCCAGTCGTTTCCGGTACTTGTATTCCCGGGCAATTCGATCTTTAATATCTGGCCAACCTTTAAATGTACCGTTGAGCCCGAATCGGCATAACGGACAAGTTTCTCTTTACAGCCGTACATAAGCGGTAGTGCAACTATCAATAAAACAAGGGCAATGCTTCTCATAACATTCATCCATTTATTTATGTAATTATTTATCTAAAATAAACATAATCTAATACCTGCGGTAACGGCATCTTATTTAATAACTCAAAAACTCCTTTAGCAGCACCTGGACATAAGCATTTCCTTCCTTTTCCAGCTGCGACCGTTTTTTCACCGGAGCATTTTTCTGATAATACCACTTATTCACCACACTTTTAACCAGATTGCCATAAGGTCGTTTCCAGCCAAAACCGTCATTCAATTCAAAAAAAGCATATTCGGACGCATAAGGATTGAGCATATTTCTGCTCCAGCTAAAATCCCCGGCAGGTAAATCAAGCTGTTTTAATACGGTAGCCGGAATATCATTATTGGTACATATCCGTGTTATTTGCTCACCTGCATATTCCTTTTTCAGCGCACCGCCTGTCACCAACAAGGGTATCTGATGGTACTCAAAACTCCAGAGCGGATATCCTTTATATGACAAATGAGAATGGTCGGACATGATGAAGAAAAGAGTGCTGTCCCATACAGAGGAAGCTTTCATTTCTTCAAAAAATCTGCCCAGGCAGCCATCCGTGTAGTGAACCGAATTAATGAACTTGTTCTCTGTTTTTATCCAGTCAATGGGGCGATCACCCGGAAAATCATAAGGCGAATGTGAGCTCAGTGTAAAAACCGTGCTGAAAAATGGCTCCTGCATCTTCCGAAGGTCCCCGGCATATTTTTGCAGCATAAACGCATCATGTACACCCAGTTTACCTCTTGGTAATTGCCTGTCTAAATCATCACCTTCTACAATACGATCAAATTCATTATGCATCAGGAAAGACTTTAGGTTTCCGTAGATAAGCTGTCCGCCAAAATAAAAAGAAGTAAAATACCCCTGTTCATTCAACACTTTCACCAGACTGGGTAAAGCATCGTATTTTTCCGAATGATCCGCTAATGTCGTAACAGGAATAGCCGGTAAGCCTGCATAAATACTTGCATTACCTTGCTGCGATCGGTTACCTGTAGCATAAAAATTTGTGAACAGCAAACCTCCTGTTTCCAACTTATGAAACTCCGGTGTTATGCCCGGCACACCGCCTAATGACTCAATGACGTCAGCGGGCCAGCTTTCAAGCAATACGAAAACTATATTCGGTTGCCGCACATTTGTTATCAACACCGTCGTGTCTATTGGCACCTGCCTGATCTCCCGAACTATCTGCACAGCTTCTTCATCGGAAAACCTGAAAAACGGGCCAAACGTATTCATACCGGCATTCTCCACAACGTTAAAGGCAATATTATAGCCTGGGTTTACAGCAGCAATGTTCAGGATATTATGATCAGAGAAATATGACTGGCTCACGGTGATCGGAATTTCACGAAGTCCTCCCCGGATTCCGATAAAAATAAAAGCCGGAAGCAACACGGTCCAGGCAACACGGAGAAGTATCGGAATATGCTTCGTTCTTTCAGTAATATTCACTGTAAAAAACCGGTTGTACAAATAGATAAAGAAAACCGACTGCACGATCCACAACATCAAAAGAACAACAAACCGGTACGTTTGCATAGAATTTACCACTTCGCTGGGATGACGTAAATAGACCAATGCTTTATAGGACAATTTCGTGTTCCATTCCTGATAAAGTCCGATCTCGGCCATACAGATCAGGGCGTACAGGACAACAACAAATGCCACATAATACTTTGTAACCTTTTCTGTCCACCGCCATCCGCTATAAATACGGATCGTCAGCAGTACAAAAGGAATAACGAGCAGGTAAGATGCAGTAGCCAGATCGAGTTTAAGTGCATGCCAATAGTCAAGGAGTATGTCAATGAAGCCGATCCCTTCGGAGGTCATCGAATTAGCATACCACAAGAGAAAGACGGTTCTCTCTGCAGCAAACAGTATCAGCCAGAAAAATAATTGGAACAGTATCAACCTTAGGTATTTTTTCATTACGATGGTATCAACAGCAAAAATAGGAATTAAGACACAACCGGGATGCTCCCGGCTTCAATTATTCCCCAAACCAGAAACACTTGCGAGTCGTCCATAGATTCACCGGCATTGAAAATGCTCTAATAAATCATCCTTGTCACAGACGAGTACGAGAGCAGGAATTGAAATAAAAGCCACTTTTACATCTTGTTCTGCCCGTCAAATTTTAACTTTGCAAGAAAATGATCATGGAAATTAAGGAACGTCTTAAGAACTTCCTCAAACAGGTACCCGAAGATATTACGTTGGTGGCCGTATCCAAAACCAAGCCTGTAGAACTTATTAAAGAAGCCTACGATGCAGGGCATCGTGCTTTTGGTGAAAACAAAGCGCAGGAACTGGCAGAAAAGAAGCTGCAGTTACCCGATGACATTGCTTGGCATTTTATCGGGCATTTGCAGCGCAACAAGGTAAAATATATTGCCCCTTTTGTTACTTTAGTTCATGCCGTCGACAGCCTGAAACTTCTTCATGAAATCAACAAACAGGCGCTGAATAGCAACCGTGTCATCAACTGTTTGCTTCAGTTTCATATAGCCACAGAAGAAACCAAGTTCGGACTGAACTTTGAAGAAGCTTCAGTGCTTATAGAAAATGAAGATTATCATAAGATGGAAAATATAAAAATTTGCGGCGTGATGGGGATGGCCACTTTTACAGATGACATGGAACTCGTAAGGAGCGAATTCCGCATGCTGAAGGGTTATTTTGACCGGCTAAAAGAAAAGTATTTCGCGAACGATTTTCAGTTCAAAGAAATTTCTATGGGTATGTCGAACGATTACGAGGTAGCTATTGAAGAAGGCAGCACCATCATCAGGATCGGAACAAAAATATTTGGAAGCAGGGAAGTAACACACTGAAAATGATCGTATATATTTTATTTGTTGTAGGCTTTATTGTGCTCATAGCCGGTGCCCACTTCTTAATAAAAGGTGCTTCTTCGCTTGGCCTGAGGCTGGGACTTTCTCAACTGGTCATAGGTTTAACCATTGTATCTCTGGGCACATCACTGCCTGAACTGATCATTAATGTGTTTGCCAGTATCAACGGAAACACAGGTTTGGCCATTGGCAATGTTATCGGAAGCAACATTACCAACACGTTGCTGATCGTTGGTACGGCTGCCCTCATTTATCCCATTAAAGTAAATAAAATCGTGGTTAAGCGGGATATATGGATCAATCTGCTTGCGATAGTCATACTCCTGCTGCTGGCTAATGATTTTATTTTCGGACGCCCGGACAACACCATTAGCAAAATAGACGGGCTTATCCTGCTTGGTTTTTTCACTTACTATGCCTACTTATCATTTTATAAGTCAGGCCCATCGAGTAAGGAAACCGGGGAACAAAAAATCAAAACAATGACCTTGTTCTTGTCCGTTGTTTTAACCCTTTCCGGCATTGCAGGTTTATATTTCGGAGGAAAGTGGATTGTAGCAGGTATCCAAAAGCTATCTTCTGATTTTGGTATTTCCGAATCAGTACTCGGTTTAACTCTGGTTGCCGGTGCCACATCACTTCCCGAACTGGTCACTTCCGTTTTGGCGGCTCTTAAAAAAAATGTTGACATAGCCCTTGGTAACGCCATCGGTTCCAACATCTTTAACATTTTTCTTGTTTTAGGCGTTAGTGCTGTCATCAAACCAATTGATTTTGAGACAGGTCTAAATATTCAGATTGGTTTACTGGTTCTGGCCAGTTTAATGCTTCTGATGTACATCCGAACCGGAAAAGAATCGAGAACCATCTCCAGAACAGAAGGGACTTTATTATTATTGGGATATTTTGCTTTTCTTTACATTTCAATTTTTATGCAATCGTAAACAAGCAAGCAATGAGCTTACGTTATTCCATACTCCTTTTACTTCTGGCATTTCTATTTACAACTCAAAAAGCACATGCTCAATTCAACGGATTCGGACTGATCGTCAAAAGCAAATATTCTTTTGTTGAAAGCAACGAGAAAAGGTTCTTACCCACTTGTAACGAGCGGCATACAAAAAACGGAAATGCCACACCGCGCGCCTTTGGCCTGGCTATTCATTCGTTTATTTATGAACAGGCTTATTACGGAACAGAGTTAAAAATGGTGAGCCGCTACAAAGTAACGGAAGATTCCATACCGGTTACGATTAGGGTCGATTCGATGTATCAGAACACAAAGGTAGCCGAACTGAAAGGAAGTTTACGTCCCAATGTATGGATATTACCTTTTTTAAATATTTACGGAATTGTGGGTTATACGGCCGGGCAGGTCAACCCCGACATTATGGTCCCCTACTTTTATGTGGAAGTGATCAATGGAACCGACACATTGCTCAGCCAGCGGGTTGACACATCGTTCAGGATTACCGACAAACCGGTCTTTAGTGGCCCATCGTTTGGTGCCGGAGCAACTCTTTCAATTGGCTTTTCCCGTTTTTTTTTAATTGTCGATTATAATTTTGTGATGTCCGATCCTACACAGGTGGACACACGCTTAAACAGCCATATG
>DGOT01000140.1:6796-8923 GCA_002389465.1 Bacteroidales bacterium UBA4459
ACCAGTATTTTAGCGGGGTGGTTGACATAAGGGATATTTCAAAAGACTTGGAATCATACACAGGCCGTTACATTGACTACAGCGGTGATGTTATCGCCCATAAAGGGCAGGAATGGAATTTCATATTCGGCGGCTCGTGGATATTCAATGAGCATAACAATCTTTCGATCGAAGGCGGTATATACCCAAGATTTCAGGCTGTTCTCTCCTACAATCACAGCTTTTAGCCCATTGTTTTAATATCCCTGAAAAAAAATATTGTTAATTTATTAACAATTCTTTGATTATGAGCAGAACCCTTTTACATTTGCACTGTTATTATTTTAACAGTATAGAGAATGGGAACCAAAAAGAATTATAAACATTTGCCACATAAAACTATTGAAAGACTGAGCCAGTACCGAAGGGCGTTATTGATATGTCTTGATAACAATAAATCTCATATTTTTTCGCACGAAATTGCTAAGATACAACACATCACGCCGGTTCAGGTTCGTCGCGATTTAATGCTTATCGGCTATTCGGGTACGTTACGGAAAGGCTATAACATCCAGGATCTCATTGATTTGATAGGTACTATCATTGACAACGAAGAGGGACTTAATGCAACGATTATCGGCATAGGTAACTTAGGACGGGCACTTATAAAATACCTGAGTGGCAAACGGCACAAGCTGGAAATTGTGGCCGGATTTGATACTAATCCGGATAAAATCAATAATGAATTCAGCGGAATTCAATGCTATTCAGTTGAACAACTTGAGAAAATAATAAAAGACAAGGATATAAAGATTGGCATCATCACCGTACCTGAAGACCAAACTGTTGAAACTGCACAAAGACTTGTCGATGCAGGCATCAAAGGCATCTTAAACTACACACCTAAACCTGTTGAAGTGCCCGAGTATGTATATCTGGAAGAATATGATATGATCACCACGCTTGAGAAAATTGCTTTTTACGTAAAAATGGCTGAAGACCAGGAAAAGTAACCAACCTCTTTAAACTATGGTTACTCTCGTTCCACCGTTATCCACACCCAGAAGAGTAGTTTCGGTGATAATGGTATCCTTTCCGCTTCGTTCTACAAAATGTATGGCAGCACGAATTTTCGGCGCCATACTCCCTTCACCGAATTGCCCCTCTTCAAGATATCGTTTCGCATCGGCGATACTCATCCGGTCAAGGGTCTTTTCCTGAGGCGTATTAAAATTCAGGCATACTTTGGGTATATCCGTAAGAATAAACAGTTTATCCGCCCTGATCTGGGATGCCAGCAATGCTGAAGCCAGGTCTTTGTCAATCACTGCGTCGATCCCCTGCAATTTATTTTCATCCACATAAAAACACGGTATTCCACCACCTCCGACGGCAATTACAATATGGCCTTCACGTGCAATCCTTTCAATCGACATTCGGTTGAAGATGACTAATGGTGTTGGTGAAGCAACTACTTTGCGCCAACCTCTTCCTGCCGCATCTTCGCGGAAGATAAAATCAGTGTTTTTCATAACGTCCTCAGCTTCTTCTTTTGAAAAATACGGACCGATTGGTTTTGTCGGGTTTTTAAAAGCCGGGTCGTCTTTGTTTACAAGAACACGGGTTATAATGGAGATAATGTCCCTGTCCAGATCATCTTCCAGCAACACATTACGTAATTGCTGTTCCAACAAATAACCAATGAACCCCTGCGAGTAAGCCACACTTATATCCATCGGCATTTCAGGAATACCATATTGTTTGCTTCCTGCAATATTTGCCAGTAAGATATTGCCCACCTGAGGGCCATTTCCATGTGTAACAACAAGATTATAGTCCCGGTTGATCAATTTAACCAGGTTCTTACTTGCGTTGTATGCATTTTTTTCCTGTTCGTCAATTGTTCCTTTCTGACCCGCCCGGAGAAGCGCATTACCTCCGAATGCTACTACTGCTAACTTGCTCATATTCAATTTTTTTAAAAAAATAGGGGACACAAATGTACTACATTTTTCGCAATCTGCAACAGCTGTTTTTTTCTAACAGACGGAAACGTAGAATTTTTCCGGTTGCATTCTACAAGCATCGCAAATGTTCGCATCAGGCAACTGTAAATTGATTTTTTATCAGTTGCGTCCTAAACGATGA
>DGOT01000246.1 GCA_002389465.1 Bacteroidales bacterium UBA4459
ACATATATTCAATGGAATGAAACCGATAGAGACACCGTTCAGTGCCATATTAAAAGAAACGAAGATGGTAGTTTAATTGTTTGTACAAAAGTCTGGTATAATGACGAATTGGTGTGGGACAATGACGGAGAAAGGTATTTTACTATTATTAAGGATTGATTAATAAAAGCCCGGCCATTGCGGCAGGGACGCGTGCCGGCAGGATGAGTTTGTAATCTTGTTATCATTCTTTTAACTCCATATCCAGGATCTTTATCCTCGGTTTCAGCCATTGTCCTTCCGCCGGCGAATGCTGGATCTTATGCACTACATCCATCCCTTTGATCACTTTTCCGAAGGCAGCAAAACCTTGTCCGTCAGCGTTGCGGTTTCCACCGTAATCAAGTGAAGGCTGGTCGCCTATGCAAATAAAAAATTCACAAGTGGCTGTACATGGTTCGTTGCGTGCCATGGAGATAACCCCGTCTTTATGCAGAATGCCGGTTGTTTGCGTTGTTTCGTGCTTAATGGGAGGTAGCGCTTTTGGGTGATTGTCATCGTACAAACCACCTTGAATCACTTCGATCTTTATGTTGTTGCCCGGTTGATTGTACATCGTCACAGTACGGTAAAAGGTAGCACTGTCAAGGCGTTGCTCTTTAATATACTTCAGGAAATTGGCAACAGTTATCGGAGCTTTGTCGGGGTGCAATTCCACCGTAATAATACCCAGCTCGGTTTTTATGAGTATTTGCGGATTGTGTGAAGAACATCCTGCAATAAGAAGTGTCAGAAAGGTAAAAGACAAAAACAGTTTTTTCATTTAGCTAAAGTATCAAAAACCAGCCAAACCCATGGGGGTCAAACCGCATCTCATTCCGGTCGGTATCCATCTGAAAACCATTGACGTATAGCACAATCAGGTTATTGTCAGTGAACGGATGCCTGAACGTTTGTTGTTGTGAAGATAAATTGTTTATAACCAGCACTTTTTCTTCTTCGGTTTCGCGCAAATAGGCAAGCAGATAGTCCGGAGTATTTATAAATACGGTAGTTCCGCGCCCGAAAACTTTCAGCGACCGGCGGGCGTCCAGCATAGCCGAAATAGTTTTGAATATCCGGCTGCGGAAATTCTCTTTGTCTTTCAGGTCTTTTTCCAGTTGTTGCCAGTCAATACGACCCCGCACCAGAAAACGGGTATCATCTTTTCCGGTTAGTTTGATCTGTTCTTTGTAATACTGTTCATCGTTCAGTTTGCCGAATTCATCACCGTAATACACAACAGGGGTGCCGGTCAGGGTCAGCATCAGCGAATAAGCCAGGGCGATTTTATCGGGATTGCGTTGCATCAATTCCGACAGTCGTGCCGAAATGCCTTCGCCCACCCTGAAATCCCACTCGGGCTGATGGCAATAGTTATCATGGATGAATTTCCGGTCTTCTTCCGACACGTATACCAACTCCAGACTCAGCTCATCGTGTACCCTGAGAAAAGTAAACCACTGAGCACTTTCCGGGATCTCCGGTGTTACGGCCGGACTTAACGTTTCTTTAACCGGTGCTGCGCTTTCGGCAGCAATGGCTTTGAACATCATCGGCATCAACGGAAAATGATAGGCCGCATGGCATTCGTCACCGTCTCCGAGATATTTAACAACTTCATTGGGTTTTTGGCAAGCTTCGGCCAGTAGCAGTGTGCCGGGTTTGATATAGTCCAGCACAGTCCTGAAAAATTTAACAAGGATGTGAGTATTGCTCAGGTTTTCACAACTTGTACCTTCTTCTTTCCATAAATAAGGGATGGCATCAGCCCTGAAACCATCCACGCCCAGTCTTTGCCAGTAAAGGAGGTTTTCACTCATTTGGAACAGCACCTCCGGGTTCCGGTAATTCCAGTCGGGCTGGAAGTTGAAAAAACGGTGGAAATAGTGCCAACCATCACCATTGGATTCCCAGTTGCTGTCTTCTATGCCTTTAAACAACAGGCGGGCTTCCTTATAAAGATTCGTATTTTTACTCCAGATAAAGTAATCACGGTAAGGGTTATTCTCCGATTTACGGGCTTCCTTGAACAAAGGATGTTCATCGGAACAATGGTTAACGGCAATGTCGAAAATCACTTTCAGCTTGCGGTGGTGCGCTTCTTCCAGAAAGTGGCCGAAGACCTCTTCCTGTGTCTCTTTGCTTTCTGCGGAATTCGTACCTAGCAAGTCAGTACGAATGTGGTCGTAATTCCGAATATCGAAACCGGCATCGCGCATGGGTGAATCGAGAATAGGTAGCAGCCAAAGACAGCTAACCCCCAGGTTTTGCAAATAGTCAAGTTTTGAAGTCAGACCGTTGAAGTCATTATTGAATAAATCGACATACAGCGAATAAACAACAACATCTTTGTACCAATCGGCATCAGTAGATGCATTTGCAGGAGCATACAGATTCTTTATTTTAGACAGAAAAGTGTGTAACATTTCCACAGGTTCTTGCGGATACAGTATATGCCAATACGATAATAACGACTCTTTAGTATTCATGATTTTTTTTAAAATGCGGTAAAACAAAAATAGATATAAGTTACTGAGGTTTGTTTGTTATGAGGCAAAGCTTTGGGAAACATTTATCTGTATTCTGGAATTTGTGTCCCAAATACTAACTAAAACGATTGCGAAGGGCTTTACAGAAAGTGCTCATTACTTTTAAACAATAAATCGGGCAAAACGACTGCAATTCAGGAAAGCCACATGTTTTTATGTTATTTTTGGTAGTTGCTAGACATTAAAAATCCAGTTCTATGAGCGGAGTACGCTTTTTTATTATTGCGTTGGTGATAACCCTCGCAATACAGGTTCAGGCAAAAAAAACCAGAGTTGACCGAATTGACCCGCCCGGTTGGTGGACGGGAATGAGAAACCCTGATCTTCAATTGATGGTTTATGGAAAAGATATTGCCGAAACAACACCTGACATTTCTTATAATGGTGTTACTTTGAAGAAAGTGATCAAGATGGAAAATCCGAACTATCTGTTCTTAAACCTGACCATATCGCCGGAAACCAAGCCCGGAAATTTTGAGATTTATTTTAAAAAAGGAAAAAAGATCGTAGATGCGTATACGTACGTCCTGAGCAGCAGAAATAAGGACCCTGAGTTGCATCAGGGATTTGACGGTTCTGACGTAATCTATCTGCTGATGCCCGACAGATTTGCCAACGGTGATAATGAAAATGATGACGTAAAAGGGATGCTTGAAGAGGCTAACCGTAAAAATTCGCTGAGCCGGCACGGTGGAGATATAAAAGGAATTAGTGATCATCTTGATTATCTGGAGAATCTGGGCGTAACAGCTCTCTGGATAAATCCGTTGCTGGAAAATAACATGTCCGAACAGTCATACCATGGCTATGCCATCACAGATTGCTATAAAGTAGATCCGCGCTTTGGTACCAATGAAGATTACAAACAACTCGTTAAGGATGCACATAAAAAAGGGTTGAAAATCATTATGGATATGGTGGCTAACCATTGCGGAACGGGTTATTACTGGAATGATGATTTGCCCGCCAAAGACTGGTATAATCAATGGCCTGAATTTACACGAACAAATTACCGTGGAATTGTACAAAGCGATCCGAATGCATCAAATGCAGATTATGATAAGATGGTCAAAGGGTGGTTTGATGTAACAATGGCCGACCTGAACCAGCACAACCCTTATGTGGCTGAGTTTATTATTCAGAATACCATCTGGTGGATCGAATACCTGGGCCTTGATGGCATCCGTCAGGATACTTACCCGTATCCTTATAAAGATTTTATGGCTACATGGATGCAACGGATTCTGGAAGAATACCCTGACTTCAATGTAGTGGGTGAGGTGTGGCTTAATTATCCTTCACTCGTTGCTTACTGGCTCGATAATGAATCAAATAATGATGGATATCGTTCGTACCTTACCAACGTGTTTGATTTCCCACTGATGTATGCTCTGAACAAGGCTTTTAACGAAGAGGATGGTTGGGACCGGGGTACCCTTGCGTTATACGAAACACTCGCACAGGATTTTCTTTACAGCAACCCGATGAATCTGGTTGTTTTTACGGACAATCATGATGGAGACCGGTTTTACACAAAGATGCAGGAGGATATCCGAAAGTTTAAATTGGGGATGGCATTTATAATGACCGTAAGGGGAATCCCGCAAATTTATTACGGGGGTGAACTACTGATGACAGGTAGCGAACATGAAGGGCATGGCTATATCAGGAAAGATTTTCCGGGTGGATGGCCGGGTGATAAAGTAAACGCTTTTACTCAGGAAGGTTTTTCAGGGGAGCAGTTGGATGCCTTTAATTATACCCGGAGACTGTTGAATTGGAGAAAGACAAATGAGGCGGTTCAATTTGGTGAATTTACGCACTATATTCCCGAAAGCGGAGTTTATGTGTATTTCAGACACACGGATGATGAAGCTGTGATGGTTCTGCTAAACAATAGTGAAAAGGAGCAAAAAGTGGATCTTTCACGGTATTCCATTAACCTTAAAGGATACAAGGGGGGAAAGAGTGTGTTGACCAGAGCGATATTCGATAATCTGGACTACCTGACGGTTCCGGCAAAATCGCCCATGATTGTGGAATTAGTGAAATAATAATCTGCACCAATGAAGCAAGCAATTCTATTAATTTGGATCGTATTGGGGTTTACATCACTAAACGCCCAGATCGCCTGGCTTAGTCCACCTGATCCTTCCCCAGCAGATACGGTTACGCTGACGTATAATGCCAATAAAGGTAACAAAGCCCTCTCAGGATATGAGGGTGATGTTTACCTTCATACGGGTGTCATCACACAAAAAAGTATTGATGGTGGCGACTGGAAACATGTTGTGGGGAACTGGGGAGAAGACGACCCCCGCGTAAAGATGACATCCATTGGTAACAGCTTGCATCAATTCACCTTCGTTATTCAGGATTTTTATGGTTTGAATGCCGAAGAAATTCCACGACAACTGGCGTTTGTATTCCGGAGTGTTAACGGTTCAAAAGTGGGAAAGACAAAAACCAACGAAGATATTTTCCTGAATGTCAACGGGTATCAACAACCTGAAAGAGCCCCGGCCAAATACTTGTTCGATACAAGAAAATATGTGTCGTACGAAATCAGTAAGAACACGTTACTGGTGCACACTGACCATGGACTTGCTCAGATTATTCCATATACAAATACAATAATTGAGGTTAAAAATTTCCCGGTAAATAAGCTGGAATATGATTCGTCGGTGGCGGTTATATTAGTTCCGCATAACATTGAGTTTGTTTTGAAGGAAGACAGCAGTTTTCTAAAATTGATTACAGACAGCCTGGATGTAATTATAAGAAAAACCGATGTCCACATCTCTTTTATCTTTGATGGCGACACCATCCTGGAGGAAGAAAAAGGCTATTTCAGTCGTAGTGATAACAATGGTTTGCGGTTCAGACTGGATAGAGATGAAAAGATCTACGGGTTGGGTGAGCGAGCCAATGCTTTTAACTTAGTGGGGGCGAGGTATAATTTATATAACAGGCCAAAATACGGCTACGAGATCGGCGCCAAAAACCTGAATTATTCTGTTCCCTTAGTCGTATCATCGAAAAAGTATCTTTTATTCTTCGACAACCCGCAAAAAGGTTATACCGACATTGGAGAAACAGATGCCGGTGTATTGGAATGGGGTGCCATTGGCGGGTTGATGAAATATTTTGTGATTGCCGGTACGGATTTTAAAAGCATTGCCAAAGATTATGCCTCTTTGACAGGTTACCAGCCGCTTCCTCCTCTTTGGGCATTGGGCAACCTGCAATCACGGATGGCCTACCGCACGCAACATGAGACGGATTCCATTGTATCACTTATGCAGGAGAAGAACTTTCCGATCGATGCCATAATTCTGGATTTTTACTGGTTCGGCGACAGTATATTAGGAACACTGGGACGCCTGAAATGGTATGCGCCTAACTGGCCCGATCCTGAGAGGATGATAGCTAAATTTCGGAAAGAGGGTGTGAAAACCATCCTGATCACAGAGCCATACATCCTCGACTCACTTAAAAATTTCAAAATAGCAGCGGAAAAAGGAATCCTGGCGACCGATAGTATCGGAAATCCTTACATCAACTACGAATTCTATTTTGGGAACGGTGGACTGATCGATATGTTCAAGCCGGCAGCCTGGGATTGGTTCTGGGAAAAGTACAAAAAACAGATCGAAATAGGAGTGGCCGGATGGTGGGGTGACCTTGGAGAGCCTGAAAGCCATCCGTCGGACATGTATCACATCAACGGCAAAGCGGATGAAGTGCATAACATCTACGGGCATTACTGGCATAAATTTCTTTATGAAAAATACAGGGAAGAATATCCCAATGTAAGACTGTTTAACTTAAACAGGGCGGGTTATGCCGGCTCACAACGATACTCTATTTATCCTTGGACCGGTGATGTTTCCCGAAGTTGGGGCGGCTTACAGGCCCAGCTACCGCTAATGTTACACATGAGCCTGAGCGGTTTACCTTTCATTCATTCTGATGCCGGGGGTTTTGCCCAGGGTACAAAAGACGATGAGCTGTACACACGCTGGCTGCAGGTGGCATGCTTTTCACCCATACTGCGTCCGCATGGCTCCGGTATTCCTTCAGAACCGGTTTATTTTAATGATACAACACAACAGGTAGTGCGAGATTTTATGAAACTGCGGTACCGCCTGCTCCCATACATATATACATTGACTTATCAAGCAGCCACAGAAGGATCACCTATTGTACGCCCGCTTTTTTATGAGTTTCCTGAGGATAGTGTAGCTTATTCGATTGGTAATGAATATATGTTCGGAGGTAACATGCTTGTAGCACCGGTTGTTGAGCAGGGTCAGAAGAAGAAAAAAGTTTATTTGCCCAAAGGAACGGTATGGTACGACTTCTGGCATTATACACGGTATGATGGCGGCCAGTGGATTGAATTGAAAACAGAACTGAAAACAATCCCCATATTTGTTAAAGCGGGATCATTCATCCCGATGATAAAAGCCATTCAAACAACAGACGATTATTCAACGGAGTATTTGACTCTTTACTATTATGTCGATGATTTGCATACTGCTAATGGTGACCATATGTATCATGATGATGGTCAAACATTCATGATGCCCGGTAAAAAAACCGGATATGAAATTTTAAGTTTTACTGAAGAGAAGTCTGGTAATACTGATTCGTTTATCTTTGGCAGCCGGAATTACGATCTGCCATTGGCATTTAAGGGTCGGACGATAGAACTTAAAGTGATAGGAGCTGACTTTCCAGATCATGTAAAAGTAAAACTGTTTACAAACAACGGAAATAAAAAATATAAGCTAAACGACTTGAAAAGGACAGAGGGCCAGCAAGATGAAGGGTTTATTTACAATAGGAGCGAAGGGATTTTAACTGTCCGTTTTCATTGGGAGACAGATAGTATCAGGCACATCATTTTGGAGAAATAACATTTAAATATCATCATGAAAGAAACTTATAAAATTGCCGTTTTCTTATCGACCTTTACTTTATTACTCGTTTTTTTAATATCCTGCGGATCGTATCAGAATGAACAAAAAACAAATAACGAAAACGATAAAAAAGAGACAGAAATGAAACATGTGGACTGGAGTAAGCACGCCAATATTTATGAGGTCAATATCAGGCAATACACACCGGAAGGAACCATCAACGCCTTTCGAAAGCATTTACATCGCCTGAAGAATATGGGTGTGGACATTTTATGGCTTATGCCGGTTCAGCCCATAGGCGAATTGAACAGAAAAGGTTCGCTGGGAAGTTATTATTCGGTAAAGGATTATAAAGCCGTTAATCCTGAATTTGGCACCATGCAGGATTTGAAAGACCTGGTAAAGGAAGCGCATGAAATGGGCATGTATGTTATTCTCGATTGGGTGGCCAACCATTCAGCCTGGGATAATATATGGACAGAAGAACATCCTGAATATTATG
>DGOT01000198.1:0-12652 GCA_002389465.1 Bacteroidales bacterium UBA4459
ATGTGGATGTCGAAAAGTAAGTATGAAAGAAAAGTACTCAGTCGTCTTGATTTAATCATGATTGGCATTGAGCTTTTCCTGATTATTCATATGCTTATGGGGTTTCTTGCAGCATCGCAAGTGCAAGTCGAAGCTGCCCATTTATTCCTCGGTGGCGAATTCACCGTTGTTTTTTGGGTGTTTGTCATTATACTCGGGCTGGTATTTCCGGCAACTCTTGAAGTTTTAGAGCTTAAAGGATTTCATATTCCGGTCTGGATACCGGCCTTGCTGATCTTAATCGGAGGGCTTGTCTTTCGTTTTGTAATGGTAGAAGCAGGACAAATTACCCGCTTTTTATATTGATTTAAGAAATAACAAAAAAATCGTAATAATGGATACGAAAACAGATAAGAAACAGCCAAGATACATCAATCCTTATTTTGGCGGAATCCTTTTAGGACTCTTATTGCTTGCTACTTTTTTTATTGCCGGCAGGGGACTTAGTGCCAGCGGAGCGGTGAAGCTTTTAGTAGTGACTGTAGTTGACAAAGTGGCTCCTGCGCATGCTGAAGGCAATGCCTATTACAGTAAATTTATTCCGGCTGACGGAAGCTCTCCTTTGTATAACTGGCTCATTTTTGGAGCTATCGGTACGTTCTTTGGCGGGATGCTTTCAGGCGCAATCTTTGGCAGAATAAAAAAACTAAGGGTGGAACATTCCCCAAAAATCAGCTCAACAACACGTCTGATTGCAGCAGCAGCAGGAGGTATTCTTTTTGGTATTGGAAGCCAGTTTGGACGGGGTTGTTCCAGTGGAGCTGCACTAAGCGGAACAGCTTCTTTATCTTTTGGCGGCCTCATTGTTATGGCCTTAATGTTTGGTATTGGCTATGTGTTTGCCTGGTTTTTCAGAAAATTATGGATTTAATCTATTGATGCATTTCAGAATATAGAGTAAAAAAAAATTAAAGAAACAGATATGGGACCATTAATTCCACAGGAAATAATAACAGGACAATGGGATTTTGTTATTGCACTTTTAATAGGGGGGGCATTTGGATTTATCCTTGAGTCATCAGGATTTTCCTCCTCTCGCAACATTGCAGGCGTTTTTTATGGCTATAACTTTGTCGTATTACGCGTATTTTTCACAGCTATGATTGTAGCTATGGTTGGCTTGCTTTATTTCAGCTATTTTGGCTGGATTGACCTTGATCTTGTCTTTGTGTTACCTACATACCTGAACTCAATGCTCTTTGGAGGCTTTTTAATGGGGCTGGGTTTTGTAATCGGGGGGTTTTGCCCGGGCACAAGCTATACGGCGGTTGCTATTGGGAAGATAGACGGAATAGTCTTTGCTACCGGGTTTTTAATAGGCGTCTTTATTTTTGCCGAAGGATTTCCCTTCTATGAAGGTTTCTACACAGCCAACGATCTTGGGAGCATTACTATTGGAGAAATGTTTGGTGTATCAAACGAACTGGTTGCTTTTCTTTTTGTAATGATGGCCATCGTTGCTTTTTATGTTACCTGGTTAATTGAAAAACGAGTTAGAAAAAACATGACAGAATATAAATTCGAATAATTATGAATAAGAATTATTTAGTTCTCGCCATATTGATGATACTGCTTGCAGTTGGATTGTTGCTTGTACCTGAGCGGCAGAATTATCAGCAGATAGAACCTGAAAAACTGATGTGGGATATTACGCAGACTTCACGGTTTGTTACCGTTGATCAGGTTGCTCAAATGATTATTGAAGGAGATCCGACACTTGAATTAATTGACATCCGCCCTGTGGCAGATTTCGAAACCTTTTCGCTGACCAATGCTATCAACATTCCTCTTGACAGTTTGATGAAACCCGATTATCAGGATTACCTCGGAATTGAAGATATGAATGTTGTATTTTACGGCAACAGCGACATTAATGCTGACCAGGCGTGGGTTATTGCAAAGCGAATGGGATATAACAGTATTTATGTGATGCAGGGTGGTTTGAACTGCTGGATAAGAAAAATAATACAACCCGTTGAACCTGACGAGTCTGCTTCACAGGAAGAATTTGATTTGTATCAGTTCCGCAAAGGGGCTTGTGCCTTTTTTACAGGCACCAAAGTTGAAGCTCCTGATGCCGGTAAGACAGGAATTAAAGTTGTGAAAAGAAAAAAAGGAACGGCTGTAGCCGGTGGTTGCTAATTATAATTGACATAAGCGGAACACGAAATTTTAAAAAATGCACGTACACGAATTAAACCCCAAAAAAACAGTAATTACAATGATCATTTTTGTGGTTGTGATTATTGCAGGATTACTTACAATCAGAAGTCCCAGGTTAAAATACGCCCTTACTCCGGAACAAACGGTTCTTTTAACGGCATCAGATAATGGGGGCATTTCACCAGAGAAGCTGGAATTATTACTCACAGGTTCAACAGAAAAAGTTGAAGTTATTGATATTCGAAATCATTATGAATTTGCCAGAGGACATATTCCCGGTGCAAGAAATATATCGGCCGTCGAATTATTGGAAAATGATAACATTAAGTGGTTAAGAATTTTACAGGAAGAGGGGTTTACTGTTGTTATATACGGTAAAGACCAATTGCAGGCAAATGGACCGTGGATGGTTTTCCGACAAATTGGATTTAGCAATGTAACTGTATTGCTGGGAGGATATCAGTACTATCTTGCATATAAAGATAATAAGACACAAAAATATGCACCGTGTAAAGCTGATTTTAATTATGATGAAGTAGCCAAAGCATCAGTTGCAGATGGTGAAGACAACAACCAACCGGCTAAAAAGACAACAATTGTCCGGCGCAAGAAAAAAGGAGGCGCAGTAGCCGGTGGATGTTAAGAAGGTTTTCTGAAGTTGCGCAAAAGAAAAGCGTACAAACGCTCTACTGAAATGATGCTTATTAGCTCCTGGCACTATTATCCTGTCTTCAGTATATTATGCAAGCGGTCGTAATCTAAAATAGTAATAACCCTGCCTTTCATATCAATAATACCGTCTTTCTTAAATTCTGATAAGGTACGAATAGTATTTTCAGTGGTCATCGAAATCAACTCACCCAATTCGCGTCTCGTAATAGGAATTTTGAATTCCTGGTTCTTATAGATCTGATCAGCAAGATAAATCAGAATAAATGCAACACGGCCTTTTATTTGTTTGCGCGAAATTTCAAACCTGTTGGTAATTACATCATCTGAGATGCAGGCAACCCGATTTAAAATACGTAAGGCAAACTTACTGTTGGAAGCAATAATCTTTTTGAGAGTATCCAGTTTTACTTCACAAACCATGGTTTCTTCAAGGGCACATACCGAATAATGGTAATTTTTATCGGAAAAAATATTCAGCAGATTGACGAAATCACCGGGTTTGTTAATACTGAGTAAATGGTCTTTTCCGTGCTCATCAGTCTTGTATAACTTTACAAGTCCTTTGCGTAAATAGAGAAAAGAATCAATAGGCTGATCTTCTTGGACAATTACCTCCCCTTTGCGGAAAATCTTTTCAGTACGAGCTTCATTGATCAACACATACTCGTCTTCATCCAGATCACCAAAAAGCATTTGTCTGTAAATGCAAGTAACACAGCTTTTTATGTCGTAACTTATTTTCATTATAAACTAGCTGTAAAGATAACAAATATGATAAATGTCATAAGCATAATTTTTCGTATGTAGGTTTATACATATAATTTTGTGTTCGCAAACTAGCTGATAATTAATACAATATTTACTCAGAAAAATAGAAAATTAATGAAAAGATTATTAATTCTTGGAGCAGGCACGGCTGGAACAATGATGGCCAACAAAATGCGGAAACAACTTGCCCGCGATGAATGGGACATCACCATAGTTGACCAGTTTAAAACACATTACTATCAGCCGGGATTCTTATTCATTCCATTTGGCATGTACACAAAGAATGATGTAATCAAGCCCAAAAGTGATTTCTTCCCAACAGGTGTACACGTAATCTATTCAAAGATAGATAAGATACAACCGGGCGAAAACAGTGTGCTGCTCGGTGACGGTGTTGTGTTAAAATATGATTACCTGATAATTGCTACAGGTTGTAAAACAGCTCCTGAGGAGGTGGATGGACTAAAGGACAAGCTTTGGTATAAAGACATTTTCGATTTTTATACTATTGAAGGAGCAGTTGCCCTGGCCGATTATTTTAAAACGTGGAAAGGCGGCGAACTGGTTGTTAATATTTCGGAAATCCCGTATAAATGCCCGGTAGCGCCGCTTGAATTTGTCTTTTTTGCCGATGCGTTCTTCACTGAAAGAGGACTGCGCGACAAGGTGAATATCACTTACGTAACACCTATGGCCGGTGCATTTACAAAACCCCGTGCCACAAAAACACTGGGGGGCCTGCTGGAACAGAAAAATATTAAACTCGTTCCCAACTTTGCCATCATGCAGGTGAATAATGACGAGAAAAAAATTATAGATTACGGGGGAACAGAGGTTAAATTTGATTGTCTTGTATCTATCCCGCCGAATTTAGGCGACGAACTTATTGAGCGTAGCGGCATGGGTGACGATATGAATTATGTACCTACGGATAAACATACGTTGCGGTCGGGGAAATATGAGAATATTTTTGTAGTAGGCGATGCGGCGAACATTCCAACTTCAAAAGCAGGATCGGTAGCGCATTTTGCTGCCGAAATATTGGAGGAGAACCTGATGTGTGCCATCGAAGGGCGACCGTTTACAGCCAGTTTCGATGGCCATGCCAACTGTTATATAGAAACAGGTTACGGCAAAGGTACGCTGATCGACTTCAATTACGATACAGAACCTCTGCCAGGTTCATTTCCTTTTCCCGGTCTCGGTCCGTTTGGTTTGTTGAAGGTTTCAAGAATGAACCATTACGGAAAAGTACTGTTTAGATGGATTTACTGGCATATCCTGCTGAAAGGAAAGGAAATGCCCATTGATTCGGAAATGCAGATGGCAGGAAAGAAACTGTAAGCCATAACACTATAAGTCAAATTAATTTATTCGAAAAACATGGCTAAAGATAATATACAGGAGCAGATAAACGAGATCAACCGCAAGTTAGATATTGTGCTCGAAGAGGTTCTGGCTCAGAAAGAGACCCGGCAATCAATAGAAGACCTGACAACGGATCTGACCATCGTTGGAAAGGATGTGTTTAAATCGACAGTGATCGAACTGGAAAATGCCGGTGTGGACCTGGATGGGGAGGCATTGAAACAACTCATGCTCAAGCTGGTTAGAAATGTGGACACCATCAACGAAATGTTTGAAATGATGGAGAGCCTGAGCGACCTGGTTAAGGATTTGTCGCCCATTCTGCATCAGATGGGCCTTGACGGTATTCATATGATGAACGATCTGGAACAAAAGGGCTATTTTGAATTTATGAAAGAAGCGGTAAAAATTGTTGACAATATTGTGGGACATTTTACAACGGAAGATGTGAAGCTTTTAGCCGACAATGTCGTGACGATTCTGGAGACCGTGAAAAACCTGACACAACCCGAAATGCTGAAAGCGATCAACAGTGGGCTTATTGTGTACAAGAGTATCGAGTTTAAAGAGGTGCAAGAGTACTCAATATGGAAAGCTGTACGGGCAATGAATTCGAAGGAGATGAAAAAAGGAATCGGATTCATGATCACATTCCTGCAAAACATCACCAAAGAAATGGAAAAAGTACAAGAAAATTAATCAATATCAATTGTATCATTAAAAATTAAGAATATGGCAACAAAAACGTATGCAGGGGTTAACATTGAAGTAAACGATGAAGGTTACATGCTTGACTCCTTAAAATGGTCAAAAGAAGTGGCAACGGAAATTGCGAAAGAAGAAGGCATTGAGCTTACCGACAAACACTTTGAGGTTCTGGATTATATCCGTACCAAGGTGGCAAACGGCGATACATTAACCATCAGGGGTATCAACAAATCAGGCGTGGTCGATGCAAAAACATTTTACCAGCTATTTCCGGGTGCTCCATTGAAAAAAGCAACCAAAATTGCCGGCGTGGCTAAACCCGAATCGTGTATTTAAACCTCAAATAAAAAAATCATGGAAAAAGATGAAAAAGTTAAGTTAAGTAAAGTCCTGCTGATCTGCGCCAAGGGATCCATAGAGGACGTATATGCTACTTTGGTCATGGGTAATGGGGCCGTTATGGAAGGCATTGAGACAAAGCTGTTTTTTACGTTTTTTGGCTTGGACGCCATTACTAAAAAACAGATGAACAAATTGCATACGGCTACCGTAGGCAATCCGGCCATGCGCATGCCGGGCGGACTGCCTTTTCCAACGTTGCTGGGAGCTTTGCCGTTTGTTGAGGCTGGTGTTTCGGCTATGATGAAAAGTCAGATGGAGAAACTAGATATACCAGGCGTAGAGGAGTTTCTGGAGCTGATCGTGGCCGGTGGCGGCGAAATTTATGGCTGTAAACTGGCGGCGGATATGTTCGGCCTGAAAAAGGAAGATTTGTATGATGATGTGAAAGGCATTATTACGGTAGGCGACCTGTATGCTATGTGCGATGGCCCGGGCACACAAATAATTTTTACCTGATCGTAACCCTTAATTGGGTTTCTTTACAGAGGCCTCTTCCGGTGGAAGGGGCTTTTTTTATACTTTTGATTTTTATTAGGCAATGGAAGAAGTTAATACAAAAAAAGAAAAACCGGAAGAAGAGAAAGTCATGACATTCTGGGATCATCTGGATGAACTCAGAACGCATATTGTGAGATCGCTGATTGCCATTGTGGTGCTGGCGATCATCGCATTTCTCAACCGGCAGATCATTTTCGATTACATCATCCTGGCTCCCAGCAGTTCTGATTTTATTACGAACAGAGCATTGTGTTGGGTCGGAAGACATTTGTCGTTAGATGCGCTTTGCATAAGTGATCTGAAATTGAAGATCATCAATATTAAAATGTCGGGGCAGTTCCTCACGCATATGTATATTTCCATTGTGGCCGGTTTTATTTTAGCATTTCCGTATATATTGTGGGAAATATGGCGGTTTGTACAGCCTGCCATGCACGAAAACGAAAAACAGTATTCCAGAGGAGGTGTGTTTATCAGTACGCTGTTGTTTTTATTTGGTGTTTTATTCAGCTTCTTTCTTATCGTTCCGCTGACTATTAATTTTTTAGGTACATATCAGGTGAGCGAGGAGGTTGCCAACCAGATTTCATTGGGTTCATACATCAGCACCGTGGTATCTGTAACATTTGCCGTGGGTGTCGTTTTTGAGTTGCCCATACTGGTATATTTTCTCACAAAAATAGGTGTGCTGACACCTGATTTCCTAAAGAAGAACCGGAAATACATGTTCGTCATTTTACTCATCCTTTCTGCCATTATCACACCTCCCGATATGTTTAGCCAGGTGCTCGTTGTTGTTCCTCTCATAATCTTATATGAATTCAGTATCAAGGTTTCCAAAAGAGTTTACAAGAGGACGTATGAGAATGTCTCGTAGCGGATCAGCCGGTTACATTTTCGCTTTCGAGTAGTACTAATTGTTTTTCAATTTGTCCGCTTTCGGCAGGAGTGCTGTTAAGCAAATCCTGTATCTTACCCAGTTCCGATACAACATAATTAACTGACTCAAAATGCAGGTCATCCATAACCTGATGCATATTACCGGTGAGCAGCGAGACCAGCCGGTGCAGATTTTTCTCCACTTCGCCCGGAATCTGCTGTAGAAAATATTTTTTGAAAGTGTTGCGGAACAGAGGCATGGGGATGAGGAACCACAGCAGGTCAATATGACTTTCAAACGCCCACGAAACGGAAATATTAGCCTTTTCCATCCGCTTGATCTCCACTTCAAACGGGTCGTCAGGAAGGGTTACGCCTAGCACTTTCTGCAGATTCCGGTTCAGCCGTTCCCGGAAGCTGTTCAAGTAATGGTTGAGATGTCCGCAGGCCTCATCCAGAAATTGCTGCATTCCGGCCTGCTCACTTTTTTCAACACGCAGCATGGCTTTGGCCATCGATTCCCTGATCCACGCTTCGTATCTGGCCGATACTTTGCTCAGGTTCCCTTTCCAGTTATCAAAATCTTTAATGAGTTCATCCATTAATTCTTCCATAAGCTTGGCCTGGTATTTCTCAATGATCAGTTCTTCCAGTTTTTTTCGTGTTGCTGACTTGTAATCTTCCACAATGTAAGCCAGTTCCCGTTTAACGTAATCCAGCTTGAGTTGCTGATCGATGATTTGATCCTTTAACGTTGCGCGCTCAGCCTCTTTTTTGTTTTGTAACTTAAGACTGATCTCAAGGTAGCTCTTTGTCAATTGTCTGACATATCTCAGTTTGTGATTATAAATCCTCCGGTTGGTGTCGTGGGCTTGTTCTGAGAGTTTTTTAAATATCTCGACAATAACTTCATGCCTGTATTTCCGTGTATTTTTTACTACCGAGTAAGGAAAAACCGAAAAACTTTTACCGAAAACCTCCCGGCTTCTCTTTTCAATAAAAACGTGGACATCCTGTAATTCAGTTTTCTGAAGCAGATCTGTTTTGCTGAGAATGAGATAAACCTCCGGACTTTGTTGCGTAGCAGAACGGATCAGTTCGATATCGTTTTCCGACAAAGGTTGCGTTACGCTGATAACCACGATGGCCGCTCCGATGTTTTTATACCAGTTTTGGGTCACCTCTGTATTGTGCTTGAAAACACTACCCATCCCCGGTGTGTCGATAAACCTGATGTTTTTAAAGTCTGCCAGTTCGGGAAGGTGTATGTCAACCAGTTGAACCTGTTTGGCATTTTCCGGGTTTTCTTTCTCCGTGATGAACTCACTTAACCGGGTCAAAGGAACTTCTTTCCGCTGTCCGTCAAGATTCTGGATCCACGCTTTTGTCTCTGCCCCGTAGCTGAGCCGAGTAATTACTGCTGTGACGGGCAGAACACCTACTGAAAGGACAGGTTCTTTCAAAAAACTATTGATCAACGAGCTTTTGCCGGCCTTGAATTGTCCCAGCACAACCACTTCCACCACATCGCCCCCGTTTTGCCAGGTTGCCAATGACTCTGCTTGCGACAGGATTGTGTCGAAGTGCTGTTCGCGAGCAATTTGAATGATATGGTCAACTTTGGATACGGGCATTTTCAATTCTGCTTCATTTATTTAACATCTGCTAAAAACCCGGTGATGATACGATAAAATGCTTCCGGTGCATCAGCATGTACCCAATGCGAAGCGCGGGGAATGGTCATTATTTCTGCGTGCGGGAAATGTTGCCTGATCATGGCTTCATCTTCCGGCAGGATGTAGTCGGACGCACCACCTTTGATAAATAGAGCAGGCTGATGGTATTTTTTTCCATCTGGCATGCTATCCGACATACGGCTGAGGTTATTGGCAATGCCTTCAGGGTTAAGGCGCCAGGCAAAAGTGTTTTTGTCTGTCCGGTGCAGGTTCTTCAGAATAAACCGGATGACCCGCTCATCGTCTATAGTCCTTGCCAGTTGTTGCTTCACTTCTGTCCTTGATTTTACTTCTTCCAGGTTGATCTGCTGCACGGCCCCGATAATGTTGAGGTGTTCCTGCCTGATCTGGTAAGGTTTGGGAGCGATGTCCACTACAATGAGTTTCTGCACCAGGCCGGGATAGCTCACGGCAAACCGCATGGCCACTTTACCGCCCATTGAATGGCCCAGCAGGATAGGATTTTCAATCTCTTCCAAATCCATAAAATCATACAAGTCGTTGGTGAGGGCCAGGTAGTTAAAATCGTCTGACCATTCTGAACGGCCGTGGTTCCGCTGGTCGGGAATAAAGACTTCGAAATCTTCTCCGGCCATTTGTTTGCCAAAAGTCACCCAGTTGTCCGAAATCCCAAAGAGCCCGTGCAGGATGACCAGGGGAGCGTTTCCTTTTTCGCCGAAATGACGGTGAAATAATTGCATAAGACAAAAGTACCGAATTTCATTTAAAAGTTTAAGGAGTGTTTTTTAACTAACAAGTTGTACTTGAGAGTTGAATCTGCCATATTTATAAGACAAACAGTTATTGATAATAATTTGTCATTTTTTTATGAAGAATGCAGGTTAGAATCGCAATAAATGTACCATTAATTAATCTTCCTTTTTTCAATCACTTTAATAAACTCCCTGCGGTAACTATCGCCGATGGGCAGGCTTTCGTTGCCAATCTTTACATGACTGCGATCGATATTGTCGATCTTATCAAGAGCTATCAGGTACGACTTGTGTATACGCATAAAACTTCCGGATGGCAAAGCCTCTTCAAGTTTTTTAAAACTCAGTAACGTCATCACCCGCTCTGCTATCGTCCAGATACGGAGGTAATCTTTCATTCCTTCCACAAAAAGGATATCTTCAAAATTGATCTTTTGCGTAATGTTTCCATTTTTCACAAAAAAATAACCTTTTGTCGCTTCTTCCGAATTAGGGTCGGGTATTGAAATGTCAGGCTGTTTTAAAGGAAATAGCTGGTCGTATACTTTTTCACAGGCCTGTAGAAACCGTTGGAACGAGATGGGTTTAAGCAGGTAGTCGCACACATCCAGTTCATAGCCTTTCAGGGCGTATTCATCATAAGCTGTGGTTAAAACAACTTTTGGTTTGTCAGTTAATGATTCGAGCATCTGAATCCCCGTCAGTTCTTCCATCTGGATATCCAGAAAGATGAGGTCCACCCTGTTGTTTTTCATAAATTCGATGGCATCAATGGCATTGTCAAAAGCATCCAGCAAATTAAGGTATCCGATACGTTTGATGTATTCCCTTATTTTGTCGAGGGCAAGCGGTTCGTCATCTATGGCAATACAGTTGATCTTCATCGGTTAAAATTTAATATGTAAAAGCGATACATAATAACCATTTTCTGTTTTTATACTCAATTTGTGCCGTCCGGGGTAGAGCAGTTCGAGCCTTCGTTTGGTATTGGCCAGTCCTATTCCCGGGGTGCTGTCCTTGTTCATCCCAGCCGAGACATCCACACGGTTTATCACTTCAAAGTTAAGCGAATCTTTCAGGCATTCCAACCGGATCTTGATGCCGGGTGCCGCCACGTTTTTCTGTCCGTGTTTGAAGGCATTCTCAACAAACGGAATGAACAGCATAGGGGCAATGGTTTTGCCAAGGCAGGTTCCTTCCAGGTTGACTTTTACAAAACCGGGATCTTTGAAACGTATCTGCTGCAGCGAGATGTAGCTTTTCAGATAATTGATCTCTTTGTCAAGCGGAACAATATCGGTAGAAGTGTCATACAGCATAAACCGCATGATATCAGATAATTTGATAATAGCATCGGATGCCTTCTGCGGTTTAGTTAAAATAAGCGAATCAATATTGTTCAGTGTGTTGAACAGAAAATGCGGATTGAGTTGGGTGCGCAGTAAAGCCAACTCGCTGGTTTTGTTTTTATTTTCAAGCTCTGCTTTAACCTGTTGATTACGGTACCAGTATTTCAACAGTTTGATAGAGGCAAACAACCCAACAACAGTGTAAATATTAATGAAGGAGTAAAAGGGGTTAATGTGCCAGAAACTGCCCATTTTCTCCTCAAAGCCCGGAAAATAGGTCGGGTATATAACATAATACAAGAGTACTCTTTGTAATATAATGAAAATGGCTGCTGATGGTAAAAAGAGAATGGCGAATTGCCAGTATTTTCTTTTAAACAGAAAACGAGGTAACAGAAAATATACTGTAAAATATGAAGCAGCAATGTCAACCAAAGCCGTTAAGGTGAGGCTGACCAATGATGCTTCAGTATTTATATTTTTATCAAACAGTGCGTGTTGCAGATAGACAAAAAGAATATAACCTATCCAGAACAAAACGTGCAAGACAATACGACTTCCTTTAAAGTTCAAATGTTGGTTTTCGATGTTCATTGTTGGCAAATTCAATCACAAATTACGACATAAAACGCTGTATTTAAAAGAAATTCCCGGTAAAATCGACCAACTCACGCATTTTGAGTACCAAGCAGATTAAATCTCCGACAACTCAATAGTATCGATGACGGAATGCTTTTCGTCTATTTATCCGGGGAGGTAGTCTAACATATTTTGTTTTCCTGTATTCCTATTCGACATTAGCAGCAGCCAACGATGCAAAAGATGAAAAGATATTACAAGGTCGCAACCTTTGTGCTGCTAAAAAGCCCCGGGAACTGTAAATGGTTTTCGGGGCCTCATAGTGGCTTATCATGGAAGTTTGCGGAATTGTAATAGCAAATTGCCGTGAAAAAAACAGTGTAATTAATAAGGGGAAGAGATTCGCAAGAACGTATTACTAAAACCAAACTATCATGAAATACAAAGTGCACAGATTCGAAATCCACATGGAGGATGACCAGATGAAACTGGAACAGTTCTTAAACAGTCTGACAGGAGAGATTGTGGCAGTTATCCCAAACAACAAGAGTGTCAGCCTTGCCCAGATTTACGGGGTGTCGCGAAAAATCGATTTTTTATTGATTGTTGAAAAGATTGAAAATTAAATGTCAACGAGATCATCAAATAATGTCTTTACCGATAGGGAACGAATTAAAACCATTGATACCATTAGGATTGTCTATTTTGCAACTTTCGTGCTGGCATTTATATTTACAGAACTTGGGCGCTATATTTATCGCCCGATTATCTATCAAAA
>DGOT01000198.1:12667-15478 GCA_002389465.1 Bacteroidales bacterium UBA4459
GGTTGGCCCTGATCAATTCAGCGTACAAAAAAGGATTCCGGCTCATTGCGCTGTTTGTCAGCGGCTATATTCTTTACGAGTTCGCCCAGCCTTATTTGCCAAAGGGCACTTTTGACTGGCTGGATATTTATGGAACATTGATTGGAGGTACAGTTGGTTTGATCCTGTATTTAATGATACATAAATTTGTTAGACACAATAATGCTATCTTAAGGTTTTAAATGAGATTATTATCCCGTTAAATATGAAAAAATTTAAAACTATTTTATTCCTAATTATCGCAATTTTGGTAATACTCTGGTTAAGCTGGAAATATTTAGCCCCTGATGCATCTTTATCTATAACAGCTAATACAGAAAAAGAAATTGACCAAATCGTAAATGCAATGTATGAAAATGGCCAGTTTTCAGGTGCTGTTCTTATTTCTGCCAATGGAAACATTATCTATAAGAAGGCTGTTGGCTACGCAAATCTCGAAGACAGCAGACCCAATACTTGCGATACAAAATTCAGAATTGCTTCCTTCACCAAGCCCTTTACCGCATTGCTCATCCTTCAACTTGTGGAGGAAGGTAAAATAAAATTAGAAGGAAAACTCACAGATTATTTGCCCGGATTTCCAAAAGAAAAAGGGGAGAATATAACCATCCATCAACTATTAACACACACTGCAGGAATTACTGGTGAATCAAGAATTCCGAATTTGATAGATATTGAAAAAGAATATTATTCGCGGGAAAGGTTTTTTGATTGCATCGTAAAACAGGACATTGTTTTTAAACCCGGAAAAGGAAGGGAGTACAGCAATTTTGGATATGCCCTTTTAGGACTCATAATTGAAAAGGTTTCCGGAAAATCGTACGATGAATTATTGCAGGAAAAAATCTGCAAACCGGCAGGGATGAAAAATACGCTGGGCGATGTAACTGCACAGCCCATTGAGAACCGTGCCATTGGGTATAACTTCAACTATTTTACGGGCTTCGAAAAAGCATCTTTTCTTGATATGTCATTTGTTTTCGGATATGGTCATCTCCTGTCAACCGTTAACGATCTGTATTTATTTGATAGAGCGCTTTATTCAGATAAGCTCCTAAATAAAAAGTCGAGGGATCTCTTTTTTAATAAATATGGTTGGCATTATCAGAAATATCCTTATGGCAAAGGTTCGAAAAGTATCCGCTCGAATAGTCTGGACGGTAGCGTAAATGGATTTGGAAGTCACATCCAAAGAATTGAAAAAGACACCGTTTTTATAGTTGCCTTACGAAATACGAAAGAGTATAAAAAACAAATTGTGGTAAAATGGCCAAACTATATGATGTCACGGATACTTGCAGTTATGTATGGTGAGGAATATGATTTGCCAAAAAAATCAGAGACATTTGTTATTTTCAGAACACTACTTGATTCAGGACATGAGGAAGCAGAAAAACTCTATAGAGAGATAATAACAAAACAAACTGGAAAATTCTATCTGGATGAGGAGGAGTTTACGTTTTTTACAAATGAACTCAATGGTAAAGGAATGGTTGATGAGGCAGTAAGCTTTGAAAGAATTTATAATAATGAATAGAAAAGGAGGCAATTATGAGTGGAATTGCAATTATCATCATCATTCTCGCACCCATCTTATTTCAGGTTGTGATGCATGGGATTAACACAAAGAATAGAGGTGAAAACTGCTCCACATTTAAGTTAAAATCAACTATCGGCTGGAACAGTCCCAGGAAAGGAGCGACAAACATTAGTGACTTTGGGGCTTTACCCGGAGGCAACCGCTCTGCTGACGGATTGTTTCATCATCTTGGCGACAACGCCGATTCGATTGGCTTTGAAGACAGCAACCGCTTAACCGGCAGGAGTGTGAGGTGTGTTAAAGATTAAAAACCTGATTAATATTCAATAAATCTTTTTGAAACTCAAAGCTGAATTTTCAAAAATAATCATGAATCAACTTGCTCATTTTCAAACTAAATTGAAGAGGCTCTAAACATGTTCCTGCAACATCTGAATTATCTGCTGCGCGGGAATCACCCCCGCCTGTCTGAACACCACTTGCCCGTTTTTAAAAACCATTAGCGTGGGCACGTTTCTGATTTGGTACTTTTGGGCGATGGCCGGATTGCGGTCTACATCCACCTTCAGTATACGGAGCCTGTCACCCAATTGTTTTTTCACATCTTTCAATATGGGGGGCATCATTTTGCACGGCTGGCACCACTCGGCCGAAAAATCAATCAGTACCGGTACACTTCCGTTGATGATATCTGTAAAATTTCCCATAGTTTATTTTCTTTTTATCTCCGGCTAAACAACTTTTATTCCTTATGGGAGAAACAGACAAAATGTAAGTTATAATAATCTTTTCAAGTCTTTGCCCACTGGTCTGTTTCGACCTGAAAGGTTAAGATTCTGACTCAAACCATCCTTTCCCGGCATCAGGATAGCAATCAATATCTGCAACATATGGTTTGATGTCAAGTAAAGGAGTACCATCAATCATATCAGCACCTTCAAAATGGATGACATTATCAGTTATCGATATTATTTTAACTATTGTCGTTCCAATTTTGTTTGGCCTTAGGGGGCTCCGGATAGCAAAAACACCACGCGGAATATCCTTTCCCTTGGGGTATTGGATCAGTTTTAGGCTTTCCTTTTTCAGGTGAAAATAAAAGATCAGGTGAGCGTGTGTAAAGGTGTCGAGGTCCTTTAGCCCTTCGGCAAATTCATCGAAGATTTCGGCATATCCGGTAGCATCATCCGAAAACCGTCCCTGCCGGGGTATTTTTTCCGACCCGTCAAAAG
>DGOT01000198.1:15532-21410 GCA_002389465.1 Bacteroidales bacterium UBA4459
ATCGTATTTTCAAGTCCGTAATACAGCGCATCACAAATCAGGGCATGACCGATGGAAACCTCATCGGCCCATGGGATATTCCGGATAAAATAATTAAGATTGTCCAGGTTGAGGTCGTGACCGGCATTCAGTCCCAGTCCAACTTCCCGGGCTGTTTTTGCCGCTTCGATGAAAGGAGCGATGGCTGCTTCTTTTCCCTTGGAGAAGTCAGCAGCATAACTTTCGGTATAAAGCTCAATACGATTAGTGCCTGTGGCTTTGGCTGCTTCCACCATTTTCTGGTCAGGATCTACAAAGATCGAAGTACGGATACCGACTTCCTTGAAACGGGCGATAACATCTATCAAAAAATCCTTGTGTTTTACCGTATCCCAGCCATGGTCAGATGTAAGCTGATTTGGATCGTCCGGTACTAACGTTACCTGATCGGGTTTGTGTTTTAACACCAGTTCAATGAATTCAGGAATAGGATTACCTTCAATATTGAATTCCGTCGCGACCAAAGGACGTAACAGTTCCACATCTTTGTGGGTAATATGCCGTTCATCTGGACGGGGATGCACCGTTATACCTTGTGCTCCGAATTGCTCACAGTCAATGGCTGTTTTTTGCACATCTGGCATATTGCCACCGCGGGCATTGCGTAGAGTGGCTATTTTATTGATGTTTACACTTAATCGGGTCATGATGTTTTCTTTTCGGTAAAATTAATAAATTGCAGTGGTTAAAATCAAAATTATGCGAGCAGTTATTCAACGCGTTTCGAAGGCATTGGTTTCTATCGGAGGAGTTGTTCACTCAGAGATTGGAGAAGGCCTTCTTATCTTGCTTGGTGTCGAAGAGATAGATACGGATCAGGACATTGAATGGCTGGCCGGAAAGATTGCCAGATTGCGTATTTTTGATGATGAGGAGGGGGTGATGAACTTGTCGGTAAAAGACATTGATGGTGAAGCCATTGTTGTAAGCCAATTCACATTGCATGCTTCTACTAAAAAAGGAAACAGACCTTCGTACATCAAAGCGGCCAGACCCGAAACGGCCATTCCGTTGTACGAACAATTTGTAAAACAGATGGGAAAATTATTAGAAAAACCCGTTGGAACTGGCGAATTCGGGGCCATGATGGAAGTAGCCCTGGTGAATGACGGTCCGGTAACGATCATGATCGACACAAAAAATAAGGAGTAATATTATGGCAAAAAAACCACGATTAAGTTTTTGGCAGATATGGAACATGAGTTTCGGTTTTTTAGGGATCCAATTTGGGTTTGCCCTGCAAAATGCCAATGTCAGTCGGATTTTTGAAACGCTAGGAGCCAATGTGGAAGACATTCCCATTCTGTGGATTGCAGCACCGGTAACTGGTTTAATCATTCAGCCGATTATCGGGCATATGAGTGATAATACCTGGAACAGGTTCGGCAGAAGAAGGCCTTATTTCCTGGTGGGAGCAATTCTTGCGTCAATAGCACTGTTTATCATGCCTAATTCACCGGCATTATGGGTAGCTGCCGGTATGCTGTGGATTATGGATGCCTCAATTAATATTTCGATGGAACCTTTCCGTGCTTTTGTGGGTGATATGTTGCCTTCGGAACAACGCACCAGAGGATTTGCCATGCAGAGTTTCTTCATCGGAACCGGAGCCGTTGTAGCTTCGGCATTGCCCTACATAATGACTAATTGGCTGGGTATTGCCAATACGGCTCCTGAAGGGATGATCCCACCATCGGTCAAATACTCGTTTTATATCGGGGGAGCTATTTTTTTTATTGCTGTACTCTGGACCATATTGCGCACAAAGGAATATTCACCGGAGGAAATGAAAACGTTTCAGGAAGAACGGGCAGAAAAATTGAAAATACATACCGATGCAGATGAGATTTTACCCGGCTCCAAATTTTTGAGAAGTAGTGTCTTCTGGATCATTAGTGGTGCTATACTGGCTTTTCTGGTCTTTTATTTTGCCCTGGAAGCCGAGTTGTACATTCTCGGTTTTGGCCTGATGGTATTTGGCGCCGTACAGGTACTGACCGGAATGCTTATTAATTCAGGTAAAAGTAGAAATGGTTTTGTTGAGGTGATCAACGATCTGTTTAAAATGCCGGCCACTATGAAACAACTGGCTCTCGTTCAGTTTTTTTCGTGGTTTGCCTTATTTGCCATGTGGATTTACACGACATCGGCTGTTACCAGCCATATATATGGCACAACCGATTCCAGTTCCGAGTTGTTTAATGAGGGTGCCAACTGGGTGGGGATTATGTTTGCCGTTTACAATGGTTTTGCCGCCGTTGTGGCCTTTCTGTTACCTGTGCTGGCAAAATATACAAATCGTAAAATCACCCACCTGATTGCCTTGGTGGCCGGTGGCCTGGGGTTGATTTCTGTTTATTTCTTTCACAGCCCGAACCTGCTGATCATTTCCATGCTGGGTGTCGGCCTGGCATGGGCAAGTATCCTGGCCATGCCGTATGCAATATTGACGGGCTCGTTGCCGCAGCACAAGTTGGGAATTTATATGGGAATATTCAATTTCTTTATCGTCATTCCGCAAATCCTGGCGGCTAGTATTCTCGGTTTCTTTGTGCGGGATATAGCCGGAGGACACGCTATTTATGCGCTCATCCTTGGAGGTGTTTCGATGATACTTGCCGGATTTCTAACTCTGTTGGTAAAAGATGTAGATGATCCGAACCGGTAATAATAAGTTACCAGACAGTTTCTAGTGCTTTATTTTGCCGGTACTACCTTATAATTCATGGTTACAAGTAAATCTGCTTTGTGTTTAATGGATTGGACTTGTTTATGTTCCTGTTCCAGCACCCTCATCCGATAATCATTTTGCGGTTCTTTGCCCCGGTCTTTTTGCGCTTTTTTGGTTTCGTGGTAAGTAAGCTCAATAAAGACTTTTAAATCTACACCTTCGGTATTAATGGCATAAAGTCCGTCAATTACTAACATGTCAATACCATTGAAATCGGTGGTTAATGTATCCACTTGTTCGGTTACCAGGTCAACACAGGGCATGGATGACTTTCGGTTGTTCTTAAAATCATCTATCACCTTGTTGATTTCATCCCACTTGTATTCGCCGAGCCCCACAATTTTTTCAATGCCGTTTTTTATGCGCCATTCGGTTCGTTCCAGGGGCAGCGTATTGTAAAAGTTATCTATATGAATAGGCTTGGCAAAAACACCATGTTTGCGCAGGTCTTTGGCAATTACATGGGTCAGTTCTGATTTTCCGGAACCCGACTCGCCGGAAATAGCCACAATGAATTTGTCTTTTTTCATTTTCAGGATCTCTTTTACGATATCCGCTGCTGCTGTGCGGTGTTTATCGGTGATTAATAATACGTCTTCGAGCATGATTATATATTTTTTATTGTTTTCATTCTNNATTCTATCCCTCCGGGAGGAGAAATTATGTTATTTAAATAATTCTGGAATCCTTAGTCCCGGAGGGACGCCAGAATATTTAGCTGTCGAATTCATTCGCCAGCGAAAGATTATTCCCAAATATATTGTTCGTTATAATTTATTTCATGGTTTTTTAATAAAACAAAAAATTCATTTTTGAAATTCTCTGTTGCATGATGTTTCTTTTAATTATTTATGTATGTAACAACTTGTTTAAGATTTGAATGATTAACACTAAAAGCACCATATCCAATTTGCCATGCAAAATTTTGAAAATCAGGAAATGTTTGATGAATCCAGTGGGAAGAACCCCCTTTTATTAGTTTTATAGCTTGAGAGATTGTTATTGTCGAAGGTAAGGATAGTAAAATGTGTACATGATCCTCTGTTCCGTTAACGGCTATTGCTTCCATATTATTCTTTTGGGCAATACCGATCATATAAGGCCATAAACAGTTTTCCAATTCAGGTGTTATTAATGGTTCACGGTTTTTAGTGCTAAACACATAATGGATGTAGATGCGAATATATGATGACATGTTATGTTGTTTTTGTTCGGCCCGGGAATAAATTCCCAGGTTTGGTTCTCATTCTATCCCTCCGGGATGAGAAATTGCGTTATTTAAATAATTCTGGAATCCTTAGTCCTGTGGAGACGCCAGAATACTTAGCTGTCGAGTTCATTCGTCAGCGAAAATATTTCTTTTCTCCCCCTTATTCATCTTTATTTCTTTTCCACCCACAATTATAACAGCATTTTTGTCGGTATTAATTTTGACAAAATTACCTGATAATTCAAAATTATAAGTAACTCCTTTAAATCCCAAATTAAAGATCATCTGTTTCCATCGTTCTGGAAGTGCCGGATTTATTTTTAAGATATCACCCCGCAAATCGATGCCGGCAAAGGTAGAGATGGCAATCATAATGGTTCCTGCCATCACGCCGGTGTGGATGCCCTCGGCTGTGGTGCCGCCCTGGATGTCTTTGTAGTCGCTGGTTAACGCATCAAAGTATAAGTTCCAGCTCAGTTGATCATCCCCGATGATCTTTGCCAGTTGTGCATGTACCACCCGGCTGAGTGTGGAACCATGTGAGGTGCGGGCCAGATAATATTTAAGATTTTTCTCCAGATAATCCTCCGGCAGTTCGTAGCCCATCTCTTCCAGAAGATGATCTACCTGCTCTTTATCCAGGTTATAGAAGGTCATCAGCGCATCTGCCTGTTTGGACACTTTATAATCATCGGCTGATTTCCCTTCGGCTTTCAGCAGACGGTCCATCCGGTAAATATTGCCGTATTTGTTGCGGTAATGGTCCCAGTCAAGTTCTTTCAGGTCAAAATAGCCATCATATTGGGCAATGATGCCGTCTTCAGAAATAACCAGGCGGAGTTTCCGGCGGATATCGTTCCATTGGGACAGTTCTTCTTCTTTCAGCACGATTTTTTCAAACAGTACTGTTTTGGCTTGCTCGCTCATTCTTTTAAGCATTCCGGGAACCTGGTCGAACATCCACGACACCATGATGTTGGTGTAAGCGTTATCTGTCAGGCCGCCTTCATCGGTACCGGGATACATTTCGTGAAACTCGTCCGGTCCCATCACTTTTTTGATGGAAAAGCGTCCTGTCTTTTCGTCAAATTCAGTCTTATCTGCCCAGAAACGACAGATTTCCAGATACATCTCGGCACCGTATCTTTCCACGAAATCCACATCGTTCGTGACATGGAAATACTGCCACACATCGTAAGCAATGGCCAGTGACACATGCCGTTGCAGCGAGCTGTGGTCGGGTCCCCACTCGCTGGTAACGGGGTTCAGGTGTAATATTTGCGTTTCTTCGCTGCCATCACTACCACTTTGCCAGGGGAACATAGCTCCTTTGTAGCCTTGTTCACGGGCGTATTCACGGGCCTTGCCAAGCCGCCGGTAGCGGTACATCAATAGCGAGCGGGCTACTTCGGGGAAATGGATGTCATAAAACGGCAGGATGAACAGTTCGTCCCAGAAAATATGGCCGCGGTAGGCTTCACCGTGCAGGCCGCGTGCCGTAACGCTGGCATCCAGTTTGGTGTTGTGCGGTGAAGCCGAAACGATCAGGTGGTAGATATGCATCCGTAACAGCTTCTGCGAAATACGGTCGCCTTTGAGGCAGATATCAGCTTTTTGCCAGATATTTTTCCATGCCCGGGTACTTTCTTCTAATAATTTGTCAAACGAAGGGGCTTGTTCGACACTACGTGTAGCCTGGTCCTCAATGTTTTTATCATCGAATTGCGATGTGTAGATGCTCACAATCTTTTCCAACTCGATAGTGTCTTCTCTTTTGGCATGATAATCAATCATCGTATAAACAATCCCTTCATCTGTCAGCACACGCGCATCAGCAATCTGCTCTGTTCCATTCACACGAAAACGAAGGCGAGCCGCTTCAGCGAGCTCAATTTTTG
>DGOT01000079.1 GCA_002389465.1 Bacteroidales bacterium UBA4459
AAAACCTAAACCTTAAACAATGATTAAAACTATCTATATAATAATTCTTTCATACTTTCTCCTGGGAGGCATAGGATTTTACTATATAAACAGGAAAAAAGAACCCGATGTGGCACGTAAAAGCTACATCAAGTTTCTTACCTATTTTGTTATTATCAATCTGCTGTTTTTCAGTATTGTTGTTTATCCGGTTATATTTCGGTTTCTATCCATAATAATCATAGGAACAGGTTTCATTGAGTTGTTCAGACTTTTCCGAAAATCAGGTTATGATAAAATCGGGTTCTTTTTACTTTCTGTATCAATATATTCAGTTTTATCTCTTGGTTTCTTCCTTTTTGGCCGATTGGAAAAGGAGTTGATCCTCTTTTCGTTTCTGGTTCTTTCCATCTTTGATAGTTTCAGTCAGATATCAGGACAGCTCTGGGGCCGGAGGAAAATATTCCCAAAGATCAGTCCAAACAAAACCGTGGGTGGTCTTATAGGTGGTTCCATTATTGCTATTTGCAGCGCCTTTTTACTCAATGGACTTTATGCCGAGACCCCTCTTAAAGTAATCATGATGACTTTCGGTGTATTGGTTTTTGCTTTTTCCGGTGATATCGCTGCTTCACTGTATAAGAGAAAATACAAGGTTAAGAATTACAGTAAACTTATTCCGGGTCATGGAGGTTTTCTTGACAGGTTTGACAGCTTGATTGCAGGAGGAGCATGGGTGTTTTTATTCGTTTACATTTTGAATCATTAATGCGAGCATAAAAAAAAGAAATCATGCCAAACATAATTGTACTGTCAGCCTTTTACGCAATCGGAATCGGTATACTTCTCCTATTCGGTGAAATAAACTACAGGCGACTTAAGGTAAAAGGAGAAATTACACGAAAATTTGCACACTTCTCCTCTACACTGGCGGTTGTTCCCTTTCCCTATCTTTTTGCCTCACATTGGTATGTTCTCATCCTGGCACTGTTGTTTTTTATGGTCTTGTTTTTTTCCCGGCGGGGCAAACAATTAAAATCAATTCACGACATAGAAAGAAAGTCTGTTGGGAGCTATTTACTACCACTTTCAATTTACATCACCTTTCTTATTTCGTTTTTACTTGAAAATAAATTTGTTTACATACTTCCGATGCTGATCCTGGCCATTTGCGACCCTATGGCCGCCATACTTGGCATAAATTTTACAAATGGGAAGAGTAAAATAAAAATACTCGGACACAAGCTTAATAAGACCTGGCTAGGTTCAGGAGGATTCTTAGTTACCAGTTTCATCATCAGTATTATAGCTTTGTATTTTTACCGGGAAGTAGTTGATTTAAAATCATTCTGGTTGGCATTGGTTGTGGCCTCCGTAAGTACTTTGGCCGAGTTAATTAGTTGGCGCGGTTCGGATAACCTCACCATCCCCTTGAGTGTGGTACTTATTCTAGTACTGTTTCTTTAAACATCAGTCTAAACCCATAAGAAAATAGAGATGAAAAAAATAATAATCAATGGAGCCAATGGGTTTGTTGCCTCAAATTTTATTACTGAATTACTTTCTCAGAATTATAAGGTAATTGCGTTGGTCAGAGCGGGTAAAAATAATTCTTCATCTCAAAGGATGAATGATGTACTTTCTGAAATGAACGAAGGCAACTATATAAATTCAAGTAATCTTAAAGTCTACAACTACTCTCTTCTTGAAGAAAACTTTAACATTCCTGAAAAACAACTTGAAACCATTTTTAGCTGTGATGTGGACTATTTTCATTTCGCTGCCAGTTTAAAATACGATATAAATTCAAAGGATAAAATATTTGAAACAAATCTGGAGGGGCTTGAAAATTCCATCAGTGTATTTTCGAGATATGCCAATAGTAATTCACGTTTCTTTTTTATTAGCACAGCCTATTCCTGTGGCAAATTTGAAGGTATTTTCCAAGAAAAATTTTATGAAAACGAGGAGATTTCAAGATTCAGGAACTATTATGAGCAATCGAAAAGATATGCAGAAAACATCGTAAAAAAGCACATTGATATCAACGGCTTAAATGGCCATATTATACGATTATCACAAGTGGTTGGCAACTGTAAGACCGGTGTCACGAAAACAGACTACGGGATTTTTGATTTCGCGAAAAGAATTCATAGTCTGGCAAACAGATATCCTTACAAGTCCGTAAGGGTCCATGTGGATCCGGAATCGACCCAAAACCTCATTCCCATTGATACCGTTGCCGACTATTTAATGAGAACGATAAATGCAGAAAGGGTTCCTGTAATCATGAATTTCATTGCTAAAAACTCCATAAGAAACATTTATATCATTAATAGCATCCGCAAGCTGTTGCCAATACAGCTCATTCCTGTCAGGACCCTAAAACGTGAGGAAATGGATACTATAGAAAGGATGGTATCGGCGGGCATGTCCTTTACTGGCAGTTATATCAATACAAACTTGCTATTTGGCACGGAAGAGCTTGATAAAGTCATGTTATCAGTTGGTAATGAAGCCAATGAACAAGCTGTATTTCAAATGCTCGCGTATTATATTGATACCCTTTCAAAAAAAAGGTCTAACGTTTTAAAAGAAGAAAAATGAGACAAATAAATGTAAAAGGAGAAAATATTTTAAACGTTCCAAATCTAATTAGTTTGTATCGCCTGCTTGTGTTTCCGGTCATCCTGTTTATGGCTCTTACAGGCAGGGAAAACGGGTTCGTAGTTCTATTGTGCATCAGTTTAGTCAGCGACGTTCTTGATGGCAACATTGCACGCCTGTTTAAACTTCAAACCAATTTTGGAGCGGCGCTCGATAACCTGGCAGATATTTTTACTTATGCTATGGCATTATTGGGTCTATTTGTTTTTAAGTGGACGGATATTGAGCCACACGCATGGATCCTGTACCTTTTTCTTGGGGTATTTATACTGAGTTATATTATTGCTTTTTATCGTTTTGGCAAAATACCGGGCCTTCACCTTTATTCGGCTGTTTCAGCTGGATACATCCAGAGTATATTTTTCTTCGTGCTTTTTGTCTTTGGCTTTTATACCTGGATGTATTATTTGGCAATAGCATGGGGCGTGATAGCCTACGTGGAGAAAATCCTGGTGTTATTAAGGCTCGATGATGTGAAAATAGGAGTTAAGGGACTTTATTGGCTAATGAAGAATGAGAAAAAACAGATCCTTTAATGAAGTTAGTTAAACTCATCATTGCCATAGTAATGGCTTTCCTTTGTACCGGCTTGAGTGCACAGAAGATATCCGGGTATGTGCTGGATGCAAACAACAGGGAACCTATACCCTATGCCAACGTCTGGATTAAAAGCACTCTGCAGGGAACAATGGCGGATGAAAATGGCATGTTTATGCTGCCCCAGGCAAAAAATGATACGCTTTGCGCCTCTTCGGTGGGGTATTACCAGAACGAGTTAAGGTTAGAACAAGATAACAATAAGTCACTTACCATTCTTTTAACTGAGAATATTCAGATGCTGGAGGAGGTAACCGTCAGGCCTGAAGAGGACCGGGCAAAAATACTCTTTAAGAAGATTCTCGAAAACAAGAAGATAAACAGGGATCAAGTTGAAAATGTGAGTGATTATAAAACCATCGCGCGGACTACGGTTTATGCTGCTATAGATTCCACATCTAAGGCAAGCCGATTTATTGACAATCTGGATGAGGTAACCATGAGAATAGACGATCAGGAATTGGATTTTTCACCTATTTACCTGGCAGAAGAGGCCTTCAGGAGTGCCAATCACAAAGACAGTATCCTCTATCAGAAAAAAGATTGCATTTTCCCGAAACTGAGTCAAACCATTGAAAGTTTAATACTGATTAATGTTGTGGCTGATTTGGATTTTTATAAGGACCAGATAAACATTCTGGGAAGGGGGATAACTTCTCCCCTAAGCAATTCGGCCAGAATTTACTACAATATTTATTTAAATGACAGCACTTTTGTGGACAGCACGAAATATTACAGTTTTTCATTCGTGCCAAAAAACAGATTCAGCGCGCTTTTTACCGGCCGTTTTACTGTTGAAGATGGCAGCTTTGCCCTGACCAAAATTGAAGCATATTTGTTGGAGCAATCTAATATCAATTTTGTTAATGGATTCAGAACCAGTATTTCATATATGAAGTTGTCTGAGAATTCCTGGTTTTACGAAGCGCAAAAAATAGAGGTAAATATGTCGCTGACCTTAAACAAGGATACCGTTAAAAAATTCGGTTCTCAACGGGTAGATGAAATTTCAAGCGGAAATTGGTTAGTCGAAAAATCCACTCTTTTTACTACCTCTAATTATTTAAATATGATTAATGCCCGTGAGTGGAGGAACCAACCTGAATTTTCATCAGAGAAACTCCAGGAAGGAACCTATGAGCGCGTGGACAAGTTGAAAGAGAATTCAGTTGTACAGATTGCCGATGCCATTGGAGGGATGGTTTTAACCAGTTATATCAATGCGGGGAAGATTGACATCGGGCCGGTTTTTGATATCTATAGCACCAATGCCATTGAAGGCACTCGAATAACAGTCCCTTTCAGAACAAGTGAACAGATGTTTGAACACCTTACAATGGGAGGTTTTCTGGGATACGGAACATTAAATAAGGAATTCAAATACGGGATGAACGTGGCCTATCAACTCCTGCCAACCGATAAGTTCATCTTCCGGATTAATTATTCAAATGATTATAACCTGGTTTCTCAGGATAAATATCTCCGTTTTATCAAAAAAAACCCAAACACA
>DGOT01000186.1:0-12722 GCA_002389465.1 Bacteroidales bacterium UBA4459
GCTGACCGGCGAATTGATGGCAGACTTGGCTATTAAAGGCAGTCTGACATCGGTAGAACAGGGTGACTATAAGAATGTACTGGCCATGGGATCACTCGTCTGCAAGAATTTACTGTATAATTATGGAGACGGTGATTACCCGGTGGAACTGCATCATGCACAATTCAATTTTTCTCCATCCCAAATTGATATAATAGCTTTCGACAGTCGGATAAACGGTAACAAAATACTAGCTGAAGGCGACATGGAAAATTATCTGAGCTATTTTCTCAAAGATGATCTCTTCAGAGGCCATCTGAGTATAAGATCTGACAAGCTGGATATGAACAAATTGTTGGAGCCCTGGTCAGCAAAAGAAGTAGCGAAAAATCCGGTAGAAGATGGTGATGAGGAGATTACGTATATCTCACAAAATGTTGATGTGCTGGTTTCCCTTACTGCCGACACGGTTCTTTATCATAAGATGTTGTTTTCTGGTTTCAATTCAAATATACACGTACATGAAGGACGGGTTGATTTCGAAGATTTCAACTCCTCATTTCTGGGTGGGTTTCTCAATATGCAGGGCTTTTATGAGGCTATTCCCGAAGCAACACCTCATATTGACCTTAATCTCAGCCTGAAAGACATGAACATCGGTAGTGCTTATCAGAATGTGACAATGTTCAGGCAGTTTGCACCAATAGCTGAAAAGGCGGACGGCCTGTTCAACAGCACTTTGAGTCTGAGTGCCGATCTCGACCGACAAATGAATCCCGTTTGGACATCGATATTAGGCGATGGAAATTTTACTTCGGACAATATCCACTTGAATGCACAGGATATTTTTAACAAGATTGCCAGTGTGCTCAAAGTAAATATATTCAATAATCTTGCTACCGGTCCTATCGACTTGTCGTTTAACATACTTGATGGGAAGTTGTACAGCAGCCCGTTTACGATGAAAATTGATCAGGTGCAAATGGAAATAGGTGGCTGGACCGGATTCGACCAGCAGGTTGATTACACTATGGGTTTTGATATTCCTGTTGATATGCTGGGAGATAACGTGGCTAATGTAGTTAACCATTACGCTTCTGAGGCTGCTAAATTCGGTATTGATCTGGGTGATGTAACCTCCTTGAAACCAGTCGTTGAGGTGACAGGAGATTTCCAGGATCCTGAAGTGCGTTTGGTTTCTGTAAGCAAATCAACCGGAGAAGGCATAAAAGATATTGTAGAAGACAAAGTGGAAGAGGTAATTGATGAGTATGCTGAAAAAGCTAATGAGGAAGCCAAAAAAATACTGGCTGAAGCGCAGCGACAGGCCGATTCAATCATGAGTGCGGCACAGGCACAGGCTGAGCAGGTGATGCAGATGGCCAGACAATCAGTAAAAGATGCAAAAGCCGAAGCGCAGAAGCAGGCAGATCAGCTGGTTAAGGAAGCCGCTAAAGAGGGGCCCATAGCTGAACTTGCCGCCAGAACAGCAGCTAAGGAACTTATGAATAATGCCGATACGCAGGCAGAGAAAGTTATGCAGAAAACGCAGCAGCAAGCTGACCAGATTGTAGAAACTGCCCGTAAGCAGTCAGACAGAATTGTGCAACAGGCCAATGAAAAAGCAGACAGGATCAGGAGATAGCGACTGCTAGTATCTGAAAGTTTTCTCGCTCTTTAACTCATGCGCGTATAATTCTTTCCCTGAATAGTCGTAATAAGTAACTGTTAGTTTTCTCTCTTTTCTGGGCCCGTATATGGAGATTTGGACAAAATTCCGCTCCATGATGACCGATTCACGGATTCTCAGGGTGTTGTTTTGGTGTAAAGCATTGGTATTCGCACCACTGTTTAAGGGTGATGAACTGATATCCCATATAGTGGGTTTGCCTTCTTCCTTTAACACGGATATTTCTGAAAAATGAACGTCTCCGGTAAGGAAGATGATATTCGTCAGTTCATTTTTGTAAATGAAGTCGATAATTTTCTGCCGTTCCCCTTCAAATCCGTAATTTGAATACGACTCGTACACTTCTGACGTGCTGAGAAACTGACCACCCATCACAACGAATTTAAAGGTAGCTGTACTTGATATCAGGTTGTCAAACAACCACTGTAATTGTTTTTCGCCTAACTCGGTTTTGTTTTCAGCTTCCAGATGGTTCGGACTCCGGTATGTTCTGTTATCCAAGAGGAAAAAATCAGCATCGCCATAATTAAAATAGGCGATAGCTCCTTCGATATTACCCACACCGTACGATGGGTTGGCCCAAAACAATTCAAAGGCTTCAAGTGTTTTGTTCTTATTCCAGAAACTCCTGTCGCTGTCGTTGGTGCCGAAATCATGATCATCCAGAATGGCATAATGGTGCGTTGAAGCAAGAAATCGCTGCAACTGAGGAATAGACCTGTCGTGTGTATATCTGTGAACGATCCCCGTCCAGCTGTTCCAGTCCGGTTCCCTCAGGTACACATTGTCGCCGAGCCAGATCATAAAATCGGGCTTTTTATCAGCCATAGCGTCATAAATTTCATATTTGCCGCCATAAGGAGTACCTGGCCTGTCATATTTTGCTTCGTTGATGTAGGCGCCGCTACCCGATAGAAAAGTGAAGTCAGGTGGGTCAGTTCGCCATGCCCAGAGTTTTTGGGTAGAAAATGTTGTTGGGTATGGGAATTGTTGTCGTTCGCCGTTTATATAGATATCATATGCGTACCTGTTTCCAGGCTCTAAGGTGTCGGCGACCAGAACAGCAGTGTATGCTTTTTCCTTTTGCGTGTTCACGGTATTTGTATAAAATACCGAGTCGGGTTTACCAATTACCCAGTATCTGGCTTTAACTTCCGCCTGGTGTGTTGTCTGGAGCCAGATCGGTACTTCTTTCATTTCGCTGTAACCTGGCATGGGCCCTGCGTTGAGTAGGTTTTCCTGGGCTAATATTATCCTCGGTAGAAACAGGATAATTAAAATGATTGTTTTTTTCATGATGAAATTAGATTTTGAAATCAGAAATTAGAACTCCTTTGATTCATGATTTTCAGGGTACTGGTGAAAATGTCTGTCAACTCATTGGCCTCTTTTATGTGACTTTCCTGAATTTTATCCTTAATCCATTTTTTTGCTTCTTCACTGGCTCTTTTGGCCGCATGATAACTCGCTCCAACTGAGGTGCCACCTTTAAGTATTTGATAAGAAATAACCCTTGTTACATTATATTTAGGTAAAAGTTCAACAAGATCAATAGAGAACTTAAATGTTCTGCCTTTTAAATCATCTTTCTTCATGCAAAACAAAGTTTCTAATTTATAATCAGCATTTGTTGAACATTTTCCAATGCACCATCTGTTTGCGCAGGAGATAAGCCGAGAATTTCAGTCATTAAAACATATACATTCACGTTTTCGAAGGTCGGATGTACATATCCTTCCTTAAAGGCAGAACCTGCCGCATAAAAAATAGCGTGCATGTCTTTCAGATCGTTGTCGTAGCCATGGGTTCCGAGGCTATGCGGATCGTTCCACGACCAGTAAACACTCCATCCTTCGTTAGCAACAATCGTAATGTCGTGTGTGCGTATGTTATTCCCGTAATGCAGTCTGTCAGGTAATTCCTCATGTTTCCATACGCTGTAGTTTTGTTGCCCGGACACAAGTGCATCGTAAACTTCGTTCAGCATGCCGTCTTTTACTTTAATGTTGTAATTGGGATTGCCTCCATCCCAGTAAGCAAGATCTGCTGTATCTATAATCTGATCAAGAATGATGCGCTTATCCAACGAGATGGGGTTCATGCCGTGGTCGGAGGTAATGATAAAATTGATTTGATTATAAATGTCCAATTTTCTAAGCTTAGTAAAGAACAGGTTGAGGTAGTGGTCTAATTCTTCTACCTTGGCAACGGTTTCTGTACTTTCCGGCCCAAAGATATGCCCGCTTAGATCAGGCTCATGGTAGTACGCCATAATGAGATGGGGGCGATTTTGCTCAGGTAACGACAACCACTTAAATATAGAATTAATTCTCGAATCGAATGGCATGCTTTCGTCATAATAACTCCAGAATGAGGGCCTTGTTCCTTTAATTTCTGCTGTTGCGCCAACCCAAAAAAGGGTAGCGGCTTTCAGGTTTTGTTTTTCGGCGGTTACCCAAATAGGTTCTCCGCCATAAAATGAGCCGTTGGCAATTGACTCCCGGTCTCTTATCGAATAACTTTTTTCCAGGTCGGGTGCATAAAAACTATTGAGGACAATGCCGTGATGATCAGGATACAGCCCGGTAGCCAGCGTGTAGTGGTTGGGAAAAGTTTTAGTGGGGAACGAAGGTTTTAGCGATTCGGCTATTACACCTGCTTTTTTTAACGAGTCGAGGGTAGGTGTGGTTGCTGTTTTTGGGTAGTCCCACCGGAATCCGTCAAGCGACCATATGACCAGGTAAGGCTGACTATTTTTTTCCTTCTTTTTTTTGCAGCTGGGAAAAATAATGATCAAAACGAAAATTGCAATTATAAGTTTTTTCATGCCATCAAGTTAGAAATAAAAAAGCCTCCTGAGAAAGGAGGCTTTAAAATTAATACAAATTTTATTCTGATTAGAAGTTAACTTTCAAAGAAAAGTTATAATTACGTCCCCAAATCCAGAATCCTTTTTTGAAAGTGTGTTCATAAACGCCTTCGCTAACTTCAACACTCTTGTCTTCGGCTTCTGCCAATGCCGTGTTGTTGAAAACATTATAGGCGTTGATCTGTAACTGAGAATCGAGTCCACCTAAACGGAATCTCCATGCGGCCCTTCCATTAACAATGCCATAGCTGGGTAGTTTCCATGACTGAACTCTGTCGTTCGGGTCGTCTCTGTCTTCCAGTGTGTATTGAGCGTAAAGGTTAGCATAGTACAGATATTGTACGCCTAAATCAATACGTTTGGCGATTCTGAAGTTGGCATTCAGCCCAAGTTGTGTTTGAGGCTGATCAGGAACTTTCAGATCTTTCAGATAAAGTGTTCCTTCACCAATCTTCTCATGTGTCTGGTCGTCATACAGGTCGGCAACAGGGTCGTTGGCATACTTCCAGTCACCAACTGACAATAATCCGCCAATATTAACCCAACGATTGATGGTGTATTGTGCATCCAATTCGATCCCCATATGGGTTTCTTTGAGATCAGAAATGAAAGCATTAACGTACTGACCTGACTCTGCTCGGAAACCTGCCAATTGTGAGATGTTATCCCAGATAGTATAGTAACCATTCAAATTTAATCTGAATTTTTTCGCGATGAAACCATAGCCTAACTCAAAGGCATAGATCATTTCATTTTGCAGATCAGGGTTAACATCGTTCTGATAATTCAGGAAATGGAATCTGAAGAATGGTACACGCGAATAAGCACCGGCATTAAAGAAGATGTTATTCTTTTCATTGATATTATAGTTAGCGCCACCTTTAAAATTCCACCCAGAATTTGAAAGGGTTTCACTTTCAGTTGGATTTTCCTGAGCGTAGTCTTCAGTTACAACACCTTGCTGGTAGCTGTAATAGTCTATTCTTTTTGTCCACGTATTCGAAACTGTACCACCGAGGAAAGCCGCAAATTTACCGCTGGTATATTCCATTTGGGCAAACAATCCCGAATAGGTTACAATACCATCATTCCAGTAAGCAATTTTATCACCAACTGTTGTTTGTCCAAACTTGCGATCTGTCCAGTAATCTCCACCAACCAGGTCACGTACTTCACGGTAATGTTCACCAACATATCTACGTGTATCTATACCGGCAGTCAATTTCCATTTCTTTGTGAAATTGTACTTCAAACTTGAAATAATACCCGACCAGAAGTGGTTATTAACCGAATTACGTATAATATGCTTTGATTCTCCTGCCGGATAGACAGTGGTATCTCCATCAGAAATATTGTACATATTCTGGGAGTTTAAATCTGCCAACAAATCCCAGTCATATTGTCCACTTGCGTTTTGAGGTGGTTCATATTTCATATAATAACCATCCCCATCAGTTGTTGTCATATATTTGCCAATTCCCAAAGGACCTGATCCGCCACCGGTACCGAATGATACATAAGCTGAAGTAGCAAGGAATGCTTTTTCATTGATGGTATAATACCAGTTCATGGCGATTTGCGGTTTGTGGTAGTAATTCACCCTTTCATTCAGGAGTTCTCCACCTCTCCATCCCCAGTTTCTGGCGTATTTAGGACCATATGTCTCATACATTGTGGAGTCGAGCATGTAATATCCGTCTCGCTGACCATGCTGCTGTGGAGCTCCAATAACTGTTAAAACCAACTGGTTCTTTTTGCCAATGTCCTGGCTTACAGAAAGAAAATAGGACCATGCATCAACCCATGTAGCATCAATGTAGCCTTTTCCAAAAGTACGTGAACCGACAAATGATACAGCAGTTCCTGTTTTTAATTTTCCGGTGGATAACGACAGCATGGTTTTAAAACGACCATAATCTGTTGCAGAAACCATTAATGAACCACCTTTGTTGGCATCCGTTGTTTTGGTTACAATGTTAATCGTACCTCCTACTGAGTTGATGGCTAACTTAGATGCACCAAGACCACGCTGAATCTGAATCGTGCGTGTGGCATCACCTAGTCCGGCCCAGTTAGACCAATACACCCAACCGTTTTCCATGTCGTTAACCGGAATACCGTTGATCATAACAGCCACATTCCGCTGGTCGAATCCCCGGACATTGATACGTGAATCACCAAAGCCACCACCTGTTTTAGTAGCATAAACACTAGGTGTGTAATTCATGACTTCAGGGAACTCCTGACTTCCCAGGTTTTCCTCAATTGTTTGTGAAGAGATGGTGCTGACGGCAACCGGTGTTTCCCGGTCAACTGCTACGTTTGCCAACACATTTACTTCATCTAATCCAATTGCACTCGACTGCATGAGAATGGTTCCCAGATTATAGGTAGATCCATCCTTAACAGTTACTTCCTGAGATTGCTCGTCGTATCCAATATAAGAGAATACAACCATGTGTTCACCTTCAGGTGCAATGAGAAGGAAACTTCCGTCCAGGTTGGTTGTAACACCAATGGTTGTTCCTTTGATAAGAACGGTAGCTCCAATCAATGTTTCGTTGGTGTTGTTGTCCTGAACAACTCCTCTGATCAGTCCTTGTGCAAGTACAGTTGTGCTGAATAACACTAAGACAACCAGCAATGAGAGTAATTTAATTCGTTGCATAAGCATTAATTTTTGGTTTATAAATTTCGATGATTAAAATTGAAGGTAAATGTAAAAAATATGGTTTTTAATTGTGTTAATTAAACATTACCTTTTGTTAACAATATGGTTATTCAAAAGGGGCGTGTTGCATAAATGGGGCATATTCAGATAATTATATGTTAATAAATGTTAATAAGTTTTGAAGCGGGAATTGAGAGTAATTTAGACTTCTCTTAGCACAATAAAGTTTACAGTATTCTTTTTATTAAGCGAAGGTTGTGCGAATACTTGTTATCCTGCTTATTATATATTCCCTGATGGTCCAGATGGTCGATCCGTACCTTACCTGAAGCGTGAATTATCCTCTGGCCATCAAGTACAATACCCACATGAATGATCTCCCTGTCTTCGTTACCAAAAAAGGCCAGGTCACCGGGTTCAGCTTCGTGGTTAAAGTCGATCGTTTCGCCCAGTGCCACTTGTTGCGCAGCATCGCGGGGTAATTGATAACCACAAATGCTAAAAACGATCTGGGTTAAACCTGAACAGTCGATACCAAATGGAGAACGTCCACCCCAGAGATATGGCGTGTTCAGATATTTCATAGCGGTTACCGTGAGCTGTTTTTTCTCGGCATGCTCAGGAACCGGATGGTAAGTACCTTCCAGGGTGAATTTCTGCCCGTCCAGTTCAAACTTGCCGTTTTTTAGTCCCGGAAACTGGCTTCCCAAAACCAGATATGTGGAAGATTGATCGGTTTGTGAAGTGCATCTGCCCATTATTTCATTCAGAAAGAATTTTGGTGCAGATAACAAATGGTTGTAAGTTTCATCCGAAAGCTCATGTATTTGTTTTTTTCCGGCCCATCCTTCATAATTGTCATCAGTCCCTTCAATAAGAAACCAATCTTCAAATACATCTTTTATATGTACCAGTTCGCCAAATAACAGCTGATTGACCATTTCATTTCTATCGCCCGGAGATTTGCGTACCGGAACGATGGCTTGTAAACATATACCGTAATTCGTCATTATCTTATCTTAACTAAATCCTTTTATTACTTTTGTATGATAAACATACAATCGTATGAACATAATTCTGTCAAAATTACAACATAATTATTACGATATACTCAAAGTTTTATTATATGTGCTAGCTGTTACCGTTGTGGTTTGGATAAGCCCGCGCGCAAGCATGTTCAAATATGAATTTAACCTTGGGAAACCTTGGAGTCATAATGACCTGATTGCCCCGTTCGACTTTTCCATTTATAAAACAGATAAGCAAATAGCGGAAGAAAAACAGCAGGTGCTGAATAATTTCAGGCCTTATTTCAGGTATGATGATGGCGTGACAGTATCGGGGCGTCATTTGTTAATTGAGAACTTCGGTGAGCTGTGGCAGGTAAGCGACCTGGGGAAAAGTAATGATGATTCTGTAAGGTTACAATTGTTTCTGACCAGAATTTATGATGAAATACAGGAAAAAGGAATCATTCAATATCATGAATTACTCGAGGGTAAGGGGCCGGAATATCCGATTCGGATTATCCGTGGTAACGAAGTGTCGGATGCTCATCTGGGCATGTTTTACAATGTGCGCACAGCTAATGAGTATGCCTCCAGTAAGATTACAGAATTGAATGACCCGGATAGTTCGCTGATGAACCTGATCATAAACCAATCGCTGGTTCAGAATGTATTTTACGATGAAGCGAAAAGTAATGCTGAACGGGATGAGCTGCTGAGCCGGATTTCTATCAGGTCGGGCCTGATTCAAAAAGGGCAATTGCTCATATCAACAGGCGAGTTGGTTGACTCTGAAAAATATCAAATCCTGATGTCGCTGAAACGTGACTATGAACAGGATCTCGGTGGTTCGGAGTCGCAACTCTATATTATTATTGGCAATTCGTTACTGATCATTTTACTGTTTCTGATACAGTTTCTGTTTATCTATTTCTATTATAAGGACATCTTTGACTCGCTTAAGAAGACGGTACTCATCTTATTAAGCCAGGTAGGGTTGATTCTCATCACACACTATATCTTCAGGAATTATACTCCGTGGACATACATGATTCCGTTTACGATGTTGCCTGTTTTAATAGCTGTTTTTATAAATAAAAGAGTTGCTATCATAGTGCATTTGGTTACGGTAATGATCCTGGGATTTTATGCGCCCAATAGTTTTAATTTCTTCTATACTCAGTTTGCAGCAGGTTTGATCGCTGTTTTCTCCGTTGGGAACTTGTCAAAAAGGGTCGATCTGTTCAAAACATCGTTGTTTGTTTTCCTCACGTACATGGCAGTATATGTAAGCATGCTCTTTGCGCAGGAGGGGTCACTGGATAGTTTTTCCTACGAATTTATGGGATATCTGGCCGGTAGTTCCATTTTTATTTTGTTGGCATTTCCTGTTATATTTTTTTACGAGAAAATGTTCGGTATTATTACACACTTGACCTTATTAGAGCTTTCCAACACCAACAATCCATTATTGCGCGACCTTTCGGTAAAAGCACCGGGAACTTTCCAGCATTCGTTACAGGTTGGTAATTTAGCGGCAGAGGCCCTGTATGTTATTGGAGGAGATGCCCTGCTGGCCAGAACGGGTGCTTTATATCACGACATCGGAAAGATGAATAACCCGCTTTATTTTATAGAAAATCAGGCGTATGGCTACAACCCGCATGATGAACTTTCGTATGAAGACAGTGCGCGGATTATTATCGGCCATGTGATTGACGGCATTGAAATGGCACGTAAGGCCGGTTTGCCGGAACAGGTCATCGATTTTATCAGAACTCATCACGGAACCCGAAGGGTAGAATATTTCTATAAGCTCGAAAAAAAGCAAATGCAGGGGATGGAAGTGGATGAATCGGAATTCAGGTACCATGGGCCTGTTCCTTTTTCGCGTGAAACAGCGGTTGTCATGATGGCCGACTCTATCGAAGCTGCTTCGCGCAGTATAAAGAAGCCCGATGAGCAAAAGATCAACGACCTGGTGGAAAACATTGTTGGCTCATTAATGGAGAATAATCAGTTCCTGAATACGAACATTACCCTGCGCGAGATAAATACAGTGAAAAAAGTACTCAAAAAGAAGATTATGGATATCAATCATATTCGTATTGCTTATCCGGAGTAAAGGATTGTGATTAAAGGCTATAGGTTTTGCTTTTCTTATCGAATCTGATTTGTTCTTTAAAACTTGAATTTAATACCAGCCAGTACATTGATTCCCTGGCTTGGGTAGTTGTAATAGATTTCGTAATTATGGTTCAGCAGATTGGTTAACTTCAAAAATATTGCGAAGTTGTTTTTTAACTGATAATCAACGCCCAGGTTGATATCCACATAAGGATCAAGTGTTATTTCTGATGGCCATGACCATCGGGGATCAAATGCATATCGCTTACCCGAATAATACAATTCAGTCCAGATATTCACTTTCCCAATCAGATAGGACACCCCGAATTTTATTTCGGTAATAGGTTTGTGGTAGGGTTGGCTCAACGAATCAAGTGTGTATCCGTTATATCTGGCTCTGAGCCACGTTTTAAATTTGGTATCGTAGGTATAATTGATCTCACCACTAATGTACCAGACACTGCCCGCATCATACAGAACAGTAAATTTATTGACAGGCCCGTTGGGGGCTGCGTCAGGATAGAAATAAGTGTTGATATAAAAGTATTCATTATCGAATTTTGTCCATCCGCCTTCTACATTAAAACCAACCTTCTGGCCGATATTTCCTCTGATTCCGGCATATCCGATAAACTTATTATTCTTCCATTTTGTGTCAATTGTGGAATTAATGTATGGGTTTTCATCAGATAAATGGTAAAAACTATTTTTCTTCAGGCCACCATCAATTCCGGCATAAATGGTCAATCGATCCGGGATTAATTCGACTGTAGCATCCAGTTCCGGATAGAAATGAAGGCTCCCTGCTGTTGTGTTCAGGTAACTGAAACTTAATCCTAATCTGAAATTAACAATACCGTATCGGGCCTTGAAATAAGGTGTAAGATTAACATGAAGATCACTTGAAGTGACTAGGCTGTCGCTGTTGTTGAAATATGTAACATTCCCTTTAAGACCCAGGTACTGATAGTTTAGTGCTTTGGTAACATCAAACGATTTATAGAGGTCAAACGGCACATCGGCATTTGCTTCGGAGGTTTTGTAATTGTCGAAATAGTAATAGCCTGAAAAGTTGATGGAGTGGAATAGCTTTTTGTTGTTTTTATAATTACTTCTGATACCGATACTCGCCCGCATCAGGTTGAACATTTGCTTTAGGTTGCTGTCGTTAGGATCGATATCTTGATACTCATTTTGAACAAACCCGTAAAACCGGTTTGTATTCAGTTTATACCGAAGCCCGGTACTAACTATATGTTTTCCGGAAAACTTTTCATAATGAAGCTGTGCACTTGTGTTGGTGTATGGGTTCGTGTACTCAGGGATATTTCGGAATGCCGATAAATGATAAATCTGTGTAGTAAAACGGTAACCGTTTCTTTTACCTCCCGAGTGAAGGAAGTTTACATAGGGGCTGAACAGGCTTCCAACGCCAGCCACCAGCAAGTTTTTATATGCTTTTTGTCTTTTATCCACATTAATATTCGCAGGAGTAATTGGCTCCAGAGTAATTTGGGTATCAGTTTGTTTGTCCAGGTAATTGAATTCAAATTCGGGATGTTGTATCGAAACCTGTCCGACCTGCGGTTGCTGGTTAATTTTAAATGCATCGTTGATGGACGGGTCAATGGAACCGATGATGGTTACCTGTTCGTTGTGGTTTTTATCTTCCTGGCCGAACAACAAGCTCGCGGGAACCAGCATTGTCAGTGAAACAAGAAGAAAACCATGTATTTTATGTGTTATTTGTATCATTTGCTCCTGTGTTTTCTAACGATTATTCGTTCTGTGATTTTAGCCGGTTCAGTTTTTCCTGTGCTACCAGTTTCAGGTCATCTCCTTCAAAATTATCGATGATACTTTGTAGTGTCTGTTCAGCCTGGAAAGTGTTTCCGCGTTGCACATAAATATCGGCAAGAAGGATAAACCCTTTGGCAGCCCAGTACGGATAATCGCTATAGTTTTCCGATAATTCGTAGATCATTGTTTCTGACTGGTCGGGCTGACCTTTTCTGAACATGCTGAGGCAAAGCTCATATTTGGCTTCGGCGCCCATCTCATCAGCACTAAGCCGTTCTACCTGCTCGAATGCTTCAGTAGCTTTCTCCGAATTGCCCATGTTCTGATACGATTTTGCCGATATGTAACGGGCATAGGTAAGTTGGTTGTTATCGGCAGACCCCGACTCAATGAGTAGTTGTGCATAGGCCAATGCATTTCGGTAATCATCGGTGTAATAGGAGCAGCGCATGGTGCCGTCCAACGCTTCCACAAGCATTCCTTTGTCTTCAGCAAGGTCTGCCAGGTGCTGGTAGTGTTTTTTTGCCAACTCATATTCTTCCCTGTTGTATTCAATACGGGCAGCTTTAAGCAGGGCGC